>JAFVAA010000519.1 GCA_017476305.1 Lachnospiraceae bacterium | reverse complement strand
TTGGTCTTGGCGTCGGTTTTGGCGTCGGTTTCGGTGTCGGCGTCGGTTTTGCCCCCTTACTGATCGTAAGCGTCACCTTTTTCTCCCGGATATTGTAGTTATTCGTTTTCTCCGATGGGGATTGCCCACAGACCTTCCCTTCCTCTACAGAATTATCAAACTCTCTTTTTTCCTTTACCAAAATCTGTGTATCCACCAGACTTTTCAGCTCTTTTTCCGCTCCCTTCAAGCTGGATCTCCCGACCAGGGTATTGTATATTTTGTCCTGTACCCCTTTCTCCGTAAGACCTTTAAATCCAGCCAGAGAAATCAGATAGTCCTCCTTTTTCCCCAGAGAAAGACTTACCTTTACCTGATTCACAGATGACAGGTCTACCAAAGTCCCCGCATCCGGCTCCTGCTTTGCGATTCTGCCAAATACCTGTTCGTCATCATAAGTATCCTTTTCATAGACGATCTGCAGTCCATACTCCTTACAGTAGCTTTCCGCATCTGACTTTGACTTTCCAAGGACACTTCCCATCACCATATGCCTGCTGCTCGTCACAACTAACTCCAGCTGTTCATCGCCAATCGCAGAACCCGGGGCAATGCTCTGACTGCGGATTTCCTCAGAGGCTGCCTCAGAATCATATTCATAAGTAATCTTTATATCCTCTTTCTTCAAAGAAATTCCGGACGCAGCTAAATTGGACTCCAGATCATCCAAAGAGCTGCCCTCCAAACGGATCATCTTTGCTGTTTTATCAATCACGCCGGTATTCTCTACACTACGATTCCTGTCCCTGGATACGAAAACGGTAACTCCTATTCCTATCGCAACCAGACACAGTGCTGCGACAAGTGCAGCAATCCGGGCTGCAAAAGGAACTTTGGCAAAAAAACCGGTATGCTCTGGCTTCTCCTCCTCCATGATCCACTCCGGTTCATAGACGGGCTCAAAATCGGCACCACCCAAAACCTCCATAAACTCCTCTGCACTCTGCAGACGATGCTCCGGTTTTACATTCAGACAAACCATGATCCCAAGCTCTGCGTCCTCCGGAAGCTCTGCCCCCAGCTCAGACGGCGTGGGTATCTTTTCATTGCGAAGTCTTTCATTTGCAGGTACCGGTTTCTGTCCGGTCAGCATCCGGTAGAAAAGTGCCGCTACCGCATACAGATCCGTGTAAGCTCCCTGCTCCGTTTTCCTGCTGTACTGCTCAATAGGTGCATAACCGCTCTTTAGGACAATCTCCGTCTTCGAACTCGTATGATTACTCTCCGAAGCATGTAGCGCCGCACCAAAATCAATCAGCTTAATGATTCCCTCTTTCGTAATAAAAATATTGTCCGGAGCAATATCCCTGTGCAGCACCCCTCTTTCATGTACCTCACGAAGCGTATAGAGAACAGTCAGGATCACCCGTCTGCACCACTCATATTCTCTTTTATTGCCACTCTTTTTCAAAATGGTCTTTACATCCATTCCCTCTAAATATTCCATGACAATATAACCGGTTCCGTTCGCTTCAAAGACAGAATAGATTTTTACGACTCCCTTAATGTCCTGTAGCTCCGCAACGCTTCTGGCCTCTACCAGGAATTGGTCAAGCCCGTTCTTAAAACGCTCCCCGCCAGCTCCCTCCGTGCTGGAAATCGTAAGACCATCCTCTTCCCGTCTGCAGAACTGTCTTGGATAATATTCCTTGATCGCCACCTTCGCGAGAAGTGTCGTATTCCAGCCAATATAGGTATGACCAAACCCGCCAGAGCCGATCGGTTTTCCTACGATGAACTTTCCCTCCAGCTCTGTTCCCGGCTGTAAAAATTGTGGTTCTACCGCAAGATCCCCTAAATCAGCTCCGCAGTGCGGACACTTCTCCAAGCCATCCTCGACTTCTTCCATACAAGTGTAACAAAGTCTCATTTTCTCACTCCAATCTCATTTTATCCGTAAAATACTCATCTTCCCTTTTTGCCGGGACTGCCTTCGAACTCATCCTCTCTCAATCCTGGCGTCGGCTTTGGTGTCTTCCCCGGCGTCGGTTTCGGTGTCCTCCCCGGCGTCGGCTTCGGCGTCGTTTTTGGCGTCACTTTCGGTTTTGATACCGCCTTCCTCGTGGGAACCGGCGTCGGGGATGGTGTCGGCGCAGGCTCCAGGGTAACGATAATCGTGTCCCCCGTCTTAAAAAGATAATCCTTCGCTTTGACAGCAAGTGCCTTTTTATGTCGGATTTTTATATCGCGGACCATCTCTCCCGCTCCCTTTTCGACCACTTTGACACCTTGAACTTTATTCAATTTAGTCAGTAAGTCCTTTGCGTCCGACTTTTTATAGGAAACAGACTCCTTGACCACCTTAAAGAGTGCACCCGGCATCTTATCGGAACGGTATTTCTTCCCCTTTTCTAACATCTGCGAAACAATGTAGCCACTTCCATAATGCTCCGAAAGAGAATAAAATTCTTCCATGACAGGCAGTTTTTCCTTACTGTTATGTTCTCTAACCGTTTTCCTTCCATCAGAGGAATAGGTGTTCACCTGGAAGGAAACATCCTGTACATACTTTCCCACATAGTTCTTCATGGATTTTATCCAATATATATCTCCTGTGTATTGCCAAATATTTTTTATATCGTCAAATTTCAGTATTTTTTCGCCATTCTCTTCTAAAAAAAGTTCCTCTGCTTTTATTTTTTTTCCATCCTTTAATTCGATTTCATAAACCGCTCCAAAGGGTTTTGATTTTGGCTCCTCCTTTACCTCCAGAACCAGGATCTCTTTTTTTCTCTCCTCATCAAAAAGATACTGTGAAGCCACCCAGTCTTTTACGACTTCATATTTCGCCCGTTTCGATGTCAGAACGGTACAGCCCACTTCTACCCTGCCATCCTTTCCCAGCCCTGCATCCACCGTATTTAACGCAATTCCCGCACTGACCGTCTGATCTGCGATCCGTTCTCCCGCTTCCTCCTGATTGAAAATAATATCTGCTTTTAAGAGGATTCCTTTCTTTCGGGCTGCCTCCTCTGCCTCCTCGACAGAGGCAAACCTGGTCAGATCCGGCATCTTTGCCGATGTGTCTACTGTGGCTGCCTGGTCGATGGATTCCTTCGAACCAAAGAAGCGTACGAAAAAGAATGCGAGCAGACCAAGCATTACCACAAAAGCACCTGCTGCCAGAGCCCAGGGCCATCTCTTTTTTTCCTTTTCTGTTTCCTGCTTTACCAGTCTTTTTTTCGTATCAAAAGCCGTTAATTCCTGTAAAAATTTTCCGGCATTCTCCGTGCGGTCCTCCTGATGAACATTTAGCGCATTCATCAATGCATTTTCGACCGAAGCAGAGAAAATTTCCACACCAAGCTCAGAAGGAGCCTTTAGTTCATCCTTCAATGCCCTGTCTACGGATTCCTCCGGTACACGACCAGTAATCATCCGGTACATCACAGCCGCCAATGCATATACATCAGAGGAAGGATTGCGCTCTCCTATCCTCCGGTACTGCTCCTCCGGCGTATACCCCTTCTTATACAGAGCAGATAAATTTTTTGTATTTTCTGAGGTCACATACCTGGCAGTCCCAAAATCGATCAGCCTGGCTTCCCCCTCTGTAGTCATAAAAATCGTATCTGGTGCAATATTACTATGAAGAATTCCATGCTCGTGAAGCACTGAGAGACCGGAGAGCAGATTTTTTATATGATCTGCCGCCACCTCCACGGAAAAATGCGCTCCTTCCTCAAGCTGCTCCTTTAACGTCTGTCCCTCCAGATATTCTGTTATTACATACCCTGTATCATTTTCTGCAATACACGCATAGACCTCTGCCACTCCCGGAAGCTTTCCGAACCTTTCCAGGCCCGCTGCTTCATTCAGAAAAAATACAAGTCCCTCGCCAAACCGGGCAAGCGCATCTCCGGAATAAATCGTTACTCTGTTTTCCCCATAGGAACGTGTGGAAAAATCAATTGGCAGGTATTCATGAATCCATACTTTACAGCTCCTCTCTGCATCCATACCGATATAGGTCACAGTATAGCCATGATACCTGAGCGCCCTGCCCACTATGTACTTTCCCTCTAAAATGGTCCCAGGGGAAAGAAACGGCGATTCGGTCTGCTTTTCCTCCAGAAAGCCACAGACCGGACACTTCGTTTCCTGATCATCGATTTCATTCATACAACCCATACAAAGCTTCATAAACACACTCTCTTTCCAACTTTGCTGTTATCCGGCTTCTATCCTCAAAACTTCAGACAGGATCGAACACTTAACTGTTCGTTTCCTTTATTAATATATAATCTCCTAAAAGATACCAGTTCTCCTCGTTTTTTAACTGCTCCATCACTACCTTTGGTACTCCGCTATACTCGAAGTAATTTTCTGCAGCCTCTTTACGAATCGGCATTTCCGTCGTCGAATCCCCCTCTGCACCATAATTGGTCTGTGCCGCTTTACCGAGAATCGTCCACAAAAGACGCTCACAGGCTAAACGCTCGGACTCCCCTGCACTCGCTGAAATGCTATAGCAATTGGTATATCTCATCTGAAATTTTTTTCCATGGCTCAGTAAAAAGATTCCCACATCCCGCATTCTGGAATGATTATTCTCATCGATATCATTATATCCCGGAATCCGGGCTCTTTCTCCCATTCCCGCAACCATACCTTTTCCATAGGTTCCCATAGGGCCCGGGAAATCGCTCTTTGCCACTTTCTCCTTTTCCTCATAGAGCTGTTTGGAGATTTCGGCAAACGAAGCATCCTTTGTCACGATCCCGTCCTTCGCATAGTTAAGCGGGCGGAAGAGAAGTGTCAGGTAATTCTGATACGGCTGCCTGACCGAAAAAACCTCTTCTTTGTCTGCAAGCAGTTCTTCTGCGTCAATGATTTCCGTCTGTTCTCCACCGGCACTCATATAATGGCTTTTATGTGCCTCTTTTTCGGAATTTTCTACATCATATGCATAGTAAAGAAGCGTATCTAGCCTGGTCGGCATACGATCAGCCTCCGGGAAAAATTCTTCATAAAGCTCTTCAGAAAGAAAATAATATTTCTCCTGATCCAGTGCTGCATAAACCGTTTCCCGAAGATCCACCGTATCATACCCGGACAGCTCTACCTGGTCACTGATGAACATATCCGGCATATTCTCTGTATTTTTTACCTTTTCTAATTCCTCCGGGAGATTTTCCTTTACCTCCACCTGAACCCCGGAGACATTTTGATTATCTGTCACCACTTTTTTCGTCTTTTCATCGGTTCCTTCCCCCATGTTGGTAAACTCTCCACCCACACCGGAGGACGCTGTTCCTTTCTCCACAATCCTTTCCAGATCCTCTTTCGTTTCCTCATCATCCACCCATATCGTGATTTTCGTACCTTTCTCAATCGAATTCTGGAACATGGGATTGGATGGCTTAAAAAGAGTAATCCCCAAAACTACAGCCACACCGGCTACCATAACGCCTGCTGCTGCCAGGCCAATTTTCCATATTTTGGCATTTTTTCTTTTCTTCGCTTTATTCTCCGGATACTCTGCCATCCGTTTATGCTCCAGAGAATCTTCAAGCTGTGCGATACTCGGTATACGAAGCTCCGGCGAAACTGCCATCGCTTCCATGATCGCCCGGTCTAAATTTGGCTCAATCTCGATTCCTAAAGCGAGCGGGGACTGCATTTCATCCTGCACCTCCCGCTTTGACGCAGCAGGAGGTTTTTCTCCCGTAATGAGCTGATACAGAATCGCTCCCACGGAATAAACATCCGAAGCATAGCCCTGCCTGCTGCTTTTCCCATAGAGCTCCGGCGCAGAGTATCCATCCTTTACGATAATATCTACTTGAATATCTCCCGTATCTTCCATAAAATAAGCTGAACCAAAATCGAAAATTTTCATGGAAACATCCCCGGAGATAAAAATATTATCCGGACTGATATCTCTGTGAACAATTCCCTCTGCATGAATTTTCTTTACAGCACCTATCAGCGAGCGGATGATATTTACCGCATCCGGTACTTCTACCCTTCCCCTGTCCTCCAGATACTTTTTT
>JAFVAA010000518.1 GCA_017476305.1 Lachnospiraceae bacterium | reverse complement strand
CACTGCCGTGGTATTAAATTCTTTCTTATATTCGAAACGCTCTCCCTTTTTCGTTTTCCTCCTGCACACACCCGTGTCAAACATCAACGTGGTTTTCTGCACCATAATCCTGCTATCATTCCCCACGGTTACTGCTGTACCAGTCTGATCCGCATTACTCACCATGGTTCTGAATTTATGAACCCGAAAATGCTTACTGTATATAGTCACTCGCTCCTGCCTGTACAGCACCGGATCTCTGCTTTACAGCTTTGATTTTTCATTCACCACTTCTTTGCTCCCCACCCTCTCTATATCTACCGCTTTCCAATTCAGAAAACTTTTTTGCTCCCGTATCAAACGACAGTATTTTCATTCATTGCAAAAGAGTACACCTTTTCTACATATCTGTCATCCAGACTACTGTATACTCCTGCAGCCACTGGTTCTTTTCCAAAACCTGACAAAATAAACCTCTTTCCCTCTATCTTCTCTGCATGAAAAACCTTTTTAAGGGATTCACTTCCCTGTGTCCACACGGGGGTATCTGCCCCGGTATCCAGCAGACAAGTTATATCTTCACCTATGGAAACCACAGGTCTCGTATATCCAGCGAGTATCTTAAGAATCAACAATTTCGCCATGAATATATCCTCCACTCCCCAATGTTTCAGTCGTTCTTAACGAAAGCTTTATTTGTCCAAAATGTTTATTTCTAAATGCGATTATTTCCTCATCCGATAAAACTGCCCAGATATGTCCTGCATTAACTCTAGATCCATCAAAGTCCACTTTATCAAAAACAACCCACATCGCCGGATACTGCTTAACTACATCTTCCCATGAATCATACATTTTGTCTTCATAGCTAATCAGGGACATCACCACCATTCAGTCAATCAGCACGATTACCGCAAACACCGTCCTGAACATCGTTAAAATCTCTCTTCGAAATCTAAACCGTCTGATAGACTCCAGATTCCATTTCATTTTCGCCGGCAGCACCTCTTCCACATACACCCAATCTACATCATCTGCTGCATTGAGCAGCTGATCTTCATCTGTGTACTGGATACTCGCCTCACTTGTGATTCCTGCTGGCATCAGTAATGTGGCATGAAACTCCGGTTCATATCTCATCCCACCATCTTTCTATTCTTTTTATCAGGATAACATCAGGCAAATATACGCCCAATCTTAAATGATTCAATCAGCAGTTCAATTGTTTGCGGATTGTATTGCCTGTATTTGAAATAATATAAAAGCATATCGATATATTTATCAAACCTTTCTGCATCTTTCGCAGATAATACCTTATTTTCAGCATTATCAAGGCATTCTTTGATTACCAGACTACAGGCAAATCTCTCGTTTACAAATATATCCTTTTCTATTTCTGAATACTCGTTTATCTGTATGGGTTTTCTTTTCAAAAACCAATACACCGTATACGCTATCACCTTATCTCTTTTCGTATGCTCGATGGCATGAAAATCTTTAAGCCTCACTATGTCTGCAAAATAATCCAAAATAACATGATAAAGGATTCGGTCGTTGCACGCTACATAATCAGGATATTCTGCCTCACTTAAAAAGCTTTCTATAGTATCCTGCATTTCTTTCATACGGCTTTCAAGTTTCTCTTTCCCTCTTTCAAAATTATCTTCGCCTAATTTCCGGATTATTTCCCTATAATCTCGTGTCATCATCTTTCCTCATATAAATCCTGTGGTCTGTCAATGATAGACCTAAAAATATTGTTTCTGAAAAAGTTCCTTATTGATTTGAAGTACATGGCTTCCATTTCACCATAAAGGGGCTGAGCTGTGTTGGGTAAAGTATCCAGCTTTGTCTGTCCGCCTACGGCTTCCCCTATTAAGGACTTTCTATGCATTTCCTGAGCTTTTATGCGCTCTATACTCTCCCTTTTTCCCATAGCTATCCCTTTCTTATATAAATTCTGCTTTTCAGTACTTCTGAAGCTTCTGTTTCTTTGCTGTATTTCCGGTCTATATCCTCTATCGTTGTACTATCTGCTTTCCAATCCTTATAAGTGACCTCATTGCATACTTTATCCAACCTATCCAATTCTTCATCTGGCAGCTTACAGCAGGTAGAAATTAAATCATCAAGTTCAGACACCGCTTTTGAAACTATATGATTATACCTAACCAAAAACTTATTATTTGCACGATAAGGGTATCTCATTTGATGGTCAAATTCTCCATAAACCTCTTCTGCCAACGTCCTCACCTGAACTTCACACGAGATATTCTTATACTGTATAATGTAATGCTGTGAACGATATCCTTTATTTGTATATTCTGTCTTTATTTTTCCAAAATACACATCTCTATCACCGTAACAAACATAAGCCTTTGATTCAATGATATTATCTTTAAACACTTTCCTAATATGTAAATCAACAGTTTCCCAATCTTCACGTTTTAAAGTCAGTATTCTAATCCCTATCAAGTCTGTTAT
>JAFVAA010000517.1 GCA_017476305.1 Lachnospiraceae bacterium | reverse complement strand
TTTTGGGATGCAGGTATATTTAGCAAAAACGGAGGAGGAGGTCATTTCCTATACAAAAAAACTGGAGGGAATCCCCTTCCTTTATCAAAGGTTTTTGGAGAAGAGTGCAGGAAGGGATGTGCGCTTACAGGTAGTGGGGGATCAGGTGACAGCGTCCATGTACCGGTATTCGGAGCGTGGTGATTTTCGGGCAAATCTCACGAATGGAGGTTCCATGAGGACCTATGCAGCATCGGAACGGGAACAGGCACTGGCAGTCCGGACAGTAAAGGCTTTGGGGCTTGACTTTGCAGGAGTGGATCTTTTGTTTTCGGAAGAGGACGGAGAGGCAGACCTGGTATGTGAGGTGAATTCGAATGCCCATTTTAAAAATATTTATACCTGTACAGGGGTGAATACGGCAGACTGTATCATGACGTATATTGCCGGAAAACTCATGGGCAGCTGATGGAAAGTGGATGATGGTGGTGCAATTTTAAGACAGGTGGAAAGGAAAAGAAAATGCTCGCATATATGATCTATGAAAAGGAAGAAGGGGAGAAAAACAAGAGATTTATAGAACTGTTTCAGAGGGAGGGAGTGCGTTTTGGCATTTCCTTTCTTTTTCTTCCAAAGGAGAGCTATCAGGAGAAGGAGCTGCCGGATCTGGTGTTGAACAGGACCAGAGACAGGGAGGTCAGTCTGTGGTACGAAAATAGAAATGTGCCAGTTTTACATGGCTCTGCCTTAGTAGAAATTGGAAATGATAAGTGGAAGACCTATTGCCATCTAAGAGAGTATTTCCGTAAGAAAAAAATTTCTTTTTCTTTGCCGGATACGGTCTGTTTTCCTGAATTTACCGTGGAAGGTCTTTCTCAGAAAATCGCAAAGGCAGATTGGCACAGAGGAGAAAATCTGGTGCTGAAGACGGTTGACGGACATGGGGGACGGGAGGTGTTTTTGTTTACAGCAGAGGAGCTTATGCGTGGCTCTTTTACAGATGATAGGAAAAAAGTGTTTCAGCTGCTGACGGGAAGAAAATGTGTTTTACAGGAGCAGGTGGATAGTCAGGCGATGGATGTGCGTGTGTATGTGGTCGGAAATGAGATTTATCATGGGGTACTGCGGCAGGGAAAAGTGGATTTTCGCTCTAATTTTTCTCTGGGAGGGAGCGTGCGGGAGTATTTTTTTTCGGAGGAGGAAGAAGCTGTCATCAGGAACTGTCGGGAGGCGTTTTCAGATCTGACGTTAGGAATGTTGGGGCTTGATTTTATCGTGGCAAGAGATGGAAAGCTTGTGTTCAACGAGATGGAGGAAATGGTGGGATCCAGGATGCTTTATTCGTGCTCGAAAAAAGATATTGTGAAGGATTATGTGGCATGGATCGGGTGGTCGTTTTTGGCTGTTTGAATGACCACCCTTTTCTATGAAAATAATTCTTTTCTATTCCGCACGATGCTGTCTGTCATACGGCCTTTACATCCTTGGTCGCAATCACATTCACTCCTGTGCCTGCGGCATTTTCGACCAGCACATCACCGATGTGTACCGGAGCGGCAGCAGCCGCTTCGTTGATACATTTCATAATATCCATTATCTTTTCCTTTGGAATATCTGTGGCTGTCTTGCAGGAAACCATAGGGATTTCCCCATTTGTGACACGGATGGTACTGGTTACGATTCGGGTGGGATGTGTCACCTCCTTGCGGGCATATTCATCCCCGCGTTTACAGGTATTTCCGGTCAGGCTTTTGATTTCACCATGATCCATTTCTACAGTGATATTGCAGCCAAGTGGACAGCCTATGCAGGTCAGTTGTCTTTTTTCCATTTCTCCTCCTCCTGTTCTGTTTCTATTTTTATGGTGATTTCTGAAATATCAGGAAAATCAGAGAGTTTTTCTTTCTGTATGGTCACCTGCTCCATTTCCCCCGGAGCCATAATCTGCTTTTTCCGTTTCAGAACCTTTTCTTCACCGAAATACATGGTAATAGTGGAATCCCTAAATACCTGACCTACACGGAAACGGACGGTAACGGTATCGTCCATTTCCTTCGGGCAGATGGTGCATGGTACCGTATAGCGTACTCCGTCTGCAGCTTTGAATTTTATTTCCTTTTGAGATTTCGTCTTTCCCTCTTTGACATACTTTGCTGCATTTTTACCGGCATTGGCTGCTTCCTGGGATACGAAATCCACTAAATCATGCACATGGAGTACATTGCCACAGGCAAAAATTCCTTCGATATTGGTTTCTAAGGAATCGTTTACCACAGGTCCCTGTGTGACAGGAGAGAGCTCTATCCCTGCTGTTTTCGAAAGCTCATTCTCCGGTAAAAGTCCACAGGAGAGCAGAAGGGTATCACAGGAATAGTATTCCTCTGTTCCGGGGATCGGCTTCCTATCCGGCCCGACCTCTGCAATGGTGATGCCGGTGACGCGTTCTTTTCCCGCGATATCTACTATGGTGTGGGAGAGCTTTAGAGGAATTCCGTAATCGTCCAGACACTGAACGATATTTCGCTTTAATCCGCCGGAATATGGCATCAGTTCGGCTACTACCTTTACCTTTGCACCCTCTAAGGTCATGCGGCGTGCCATGATGAGTCCGATATCACCAGAGCCTAAGATGACGACTTCCTTTCCCGGCATATACCCCTCGATGTTTACCAGTCTCTGTGCAGTACCTGCTGAGAAAATGCCTGCAGGTCGATATCCCGGAATATTCAGGGCTCCTCTCGGACGTTCTCTGCAGCCCATGGCTAAAATAACTGCTTTTGCCTGGATCTGGAACATGCCATCTGTTTGATTCATGGCAGTTACCACCTTATCCTCTGTAATGTCCATGACCATCGTGTTTAGCTTATATGCTATTTCCAGTTTAAAAACCTCATCCATAAATCGTTTGGCATATTCCGGACCGGTAAGCTCCTCTTTAAAGGTATG
>JAFVAA010000516.1 GCA_017476305.1 Lachnospiraceae bacterium | reverse complement strand
CGCTCCACCATCAAAGTATCCGCTTTCGCTGATAACTTCTCATAGCAGATTGATACAGTCCTATCCTAATCAATCCCACAGGCTTATCGCCTGCCACTCTTACGGAGTGGTATTCAGTTTTACAAATTTACTCAATCACAATCTACGGTCCATCACAAAAACCGTCATAGGACTAAGCCTCGCAAACCCTTGATTTTACTGGATTTGTTCGACCTGTCACAATTATACCGCAATCCCCACTGCCTCCCATAAACGCCCTCTCCTCTATTCTTATCCTTCAAAATTAACCACGACCTGATTTTTCCCATGCTTTTTTCCATAATACAATTTTTGATCTGCATCATCCATCATATCCTGTATCGTCCGACCATTTACATACGGAGCCACCCCAATCGTGACCGTAATATTTACTGTGACTTCATCACGATAATTTACAGGGCTTTCTTCAATTTCTTTTCGTATCCTCTCGGCTGCCGATGCTGCCTGAATCTCATTTGCCCTCAAAAGTACGAGAATTTCCTCGCCTCCCCACCGGAACACATTATCCTGCTTTTTTACTGCACAGGATACCGCAGCCGCAACTGTCTTTAAGACCTCATCTCCGCAATCATGTCCATAGGTATCATTCACTGACTTAAAATCATCAATGTCTATCATCAAGAGGCAAAACGGAACATTTTTTCCATTTGCATCACGATAGGCTGCTTTCAAATAATTATCCATGCTTTTCCGGTTCAAAAGATGTGTCAGGGTATCATAATTTGCATATTTTTCAAGCTCCTCCACGAGAAACTTTCCCCCGAAAAAAGTTACTACATTGATGGAAAAAAGCATCAGCGTAATTCCTATGACACGATAGATCATATTCGTCATATAATAATCATTCTGAACCGGAAGCAGAGGTTCCCCCTGTATGAACCATGAAGCAATCATGGATAACACGATGAAAAATGTGGTATATCCCGTAAACTTCACATCAAAGAAAAACACCTCGCACAGTACAAACAGAACGCAATATGCCCACAGATCATGGAATGGCCAGATATATGTAATCCCGTTCCACTGTATGACCAGAATGATAATCATTACGATCTTCGCTAATTTTATCCTTTCCGGCTTGACCACACCATCCTCACCAAATCCGGTACGGGCAAGATAAATCCCGACACACAGATAAAAAACATCCGACAGATCAAACAGCCATAAAAGTTTTTCATTGACGTGCGGATATAAGCCCATATAATGGATGATGGTAATGGACGAACTTGCACAGAGACAGAATATAGGCAGGAGCAGGACAACGATCACATACACCCTGTTCACATAGGAATCCAGTGCCGATAAATTTGCTTTTGTATTTTTTTCAGCCACCTTTTCACTCCCTTCTAATATCATGCAAATAAACACACGAACATGTCAGACCGTCTTACGCATTTACTGTTTCATTTAATCGTCCTACCATTTTTTCCAATACCTTGATCTGTTCCACCATATCCATATTATCCTGTGCATTTGCCTCAATCATCTCAGCGATATTGGAAAATTGCTGGTTCTCCATCTGTATCGCACCTAACACTTCTTTGTTGATATCTACGGTATCCTGAATAACATCTGTCTGATGTTTCCTGACAAGATCCATTCTCTGGATGGAATCTAACGATTCTTCTATGATCCCCATCATGCTCTGAATTCCCTTGAATGTTTCACCAAAAACCTCATTCTGTTTTTCCAGGCTTTCCAGATTCTTCTGAACGGTTCCCACCATATTATTCACTTTATCCTGAAGATTATCAATCACTGTCTTTATTTCCCCTAATGATTCATCCGTTTCCTAGGCAAGTTTCCCTACGGATTCAGCGACCACAGCAAACCCCTTGCCAGCCTCCCCTGCTCTTGCTGCCTCTATGGAAGCATTTAATGCCAAAAGCCCTGTTTCAGAGGATATATTCGTGATCACATCCAATGTTTTTGTGATCTCCTGCGTGCTTGCGAACAGTTCATCTGACATCAGCTTCGTTGTATTCGATGTTTCGGATACTTCGGAATTTTTTTGCTGCAGCTCTTTTAAAAGTGCTTCACTTTCCTTCGACTTCTCTAACAGTCTGTTGGAAATATCTTCCACTTCTACGATATGCTTATTTAATTCCTCCGAACTTTCCTCCAGAGTAGTGATATTTTCCGTACTCTTATTCGTCCTCTGTAAGAGTGCCTCATTTTCCATCATCAGCGATTCGCTGGTAGAGGAAAGTTCCTCTGTGGATGCACTCTGCCTGTCAGATACATCCGATAAAATGTGGCTGGCAGAATCTAAGGAGCCTATGATCTCTCTGCTGGTCCCCATCACATTTTCCATCTGCGTAATACTGCTTTCCAGCTCGTCCTTTTTTGCATTTACCAGAAAATGATTCATAAAGAACACAAAAATACAGAGTCCTGCCAGAGACAAAGTAAGTCCCACAAGCATCATAATAATATCCGCAATCTGCAACTCATCCTTCACCGGAAGCAGATCCGTGCCTCTTATGATCCATCCCACGACCAGGGACACATATAACATGACACCATACGCAACCAAAAGTTTCATGTCCAGAAAAAAAGCAGCCAATACAATAAAGAAAAAGTAAAAGCCCCAGTAAGTTCTTGATGGTACTAAATACATAATATAATTCCACTGAACCACCAAAAGAAACACTACGAAAAACTTTCCCTTTTCCAGCCT
>JAFVAA010000515.1 GCA_017476305.1 Lachnospiraceae bacterium | reverse complement strand
GTGAGCGAGAAATATCATGCTAATACTGCCGGATTTGCAACTGGCAGGGCGAGGACAGACAGCAGGGTATAATGATACTCCTGTCCAGTCATAAAGTCGAGCAAGACGGAAATATCTCCGATATTGTCGCAACAGTTGAGGACAGCTAGGGGAGATCCCCGTAGGAGTGAGATACTCGTGGAGCTGATAAGGAACGGTAACATTGATATTCCTTTGCAGACAGCCGCCTGATGATTTCCCTATGCCATATGGTGAGAAGTAAAGCGAAAAGTTTCTTTACCAGCCGAAAAGATTATGATAAGAAGTTTCTCCTTTTCGGAAAGTAGGCAGAACCGCCGGGGTGTCTGGGACAAATAGGCGGGATTACTTATTCGCATTAGAAAGCGTTTGGAGGAAAAGAAAATGCCAAGAAAGATTTACAGGGGCGATTTGTTTTTTGCAGACCTGAACCCTGTTTCCGGTTCCGAGCAGGGCGGTTTCCGCCCTGTCCTTATCATACAGAATAACAAAGGAAACCGTTACAGTTCCACAGTCATCGTTGCAGCGGTCTCCGGAAGATTGGGGAAGAAAAAACTTCCGACACATTTCAAAGTAAAAGCGGAAGGATTGAAGAAAGAATCACTTGTCCTTTTGGAACAGATCAGGACTTTAGATAAGAACCGCCTGAAATATTTTATCGGGCGTGTCAGTAAAAGGGATATGAAAAAGGTTGACCGCTGCCTTGCGGTGAGCCTGTCCCTGAAATTGAAATGAAAGGAGCTGATATTTATGCAGGGAGTATCTGCCTGCCACAGAAAGATAAACGGATGCAGTGTGACCATGTTCTTTGCAGAAACGCAGGAAGAACGGATAACGGAGCATATCAAAGCCATCTTATCCTGTTCTTATGAAGAACGGGTACAGAGCGACCTTAGACTTGCTGTAAAAGAAAAGGCAGAAAAAGGGGGATGCACGATGCCGGAGGAACGCATGGAAAATGTGTGATTTAATAAATCGCACATTTGAAACAGTATGTGTTTCTACTTATAATAAAAGCGGTTGGATAGCCAGAGAAAATCCGACACGCACCTTGACAATCAAATCGTGTATCCCGTAGAAATATCATTACGGGAGGAATAGCAAGTGAAAAGAGTTTATACATTATACAGAGTTTCTACGAAAAAACAGGTGAATTTCAGTGAGGATCATGAGAATGACATTCCCATGCAGAGGGGAGCCTGCAAGGAATTTGTGAAGTACAGACCGGACTGGCAGATCATGAAGGAATTTGAGGAAAAGGGGGTATCCGGCTTTAAGGTATCGGCAAAGAACAGGGATGCCATCATAGACCTTCAGGAAGCAGCGATGAACAAGGAGTTTGATGTGCTTTTGGTGTTCATGTTCGACCGTATCGGCAGGATTGATGATGAAACACCTTTTATCGTGGAGTGGTTCGTAAAGACCGGAGGCGTGGAAGTGTGGAGCGTGAAAGAGGGCGAACAGCGGTTTGAAACCCATGTAGACAAGCTGACCAATTATATCCGCTTCTGGCAAGCGTCAGGTGAGAGTGAAAAGACTTCCATCCGTATCAAGACCAGATTACGGCAGTTGAAGTTAGATGGGCTTTATACGGGCGGGGCACTCCCTTATGGATACCGGACGATACCAAGCGGAGTAAAGAACCGGAAAGGGCAGGAGTTAAAGAAATATGAGATAGACCTTGAGCAGTTCGTTGTATTCCGGAAGATTGTGGAGAAAACGATAAATAACGGGATGGGCAGCTATATGATAGCTCATTTCCTGAACGATCAGGGATATAAGACAGCGAACGGAAAGCAGTTCACGAGCAAGGCTATCCTGCGTATCCTTTCCTCACCACTTCCAAGAGGCTTTACAGGTGAAGGGGAAACTTCGGAAGCCTTGCAGAGATTGAGGATCATAGAGGAAGAGGAAGCAGTACAGATTGATGAAATCCTGAAACAGAGAGCCAAAGCGGACAGCGAAAAGCGGAGGATTGCCCTTCGCACAAAAGGGCAGGCGATGCTTTCCGGAAACATCTTCTGTGAGCATTGTGGGGGCAGGATCACTACCACCCACCACAAAGACCATTATTTCAGAAAAGATGGCAGTGAATATAATAAGGATGTCCTGAAATATTGCTGCTATCATAAATCAAGAAAGCTGTGCGAGTGTGACGGTCAAACGAATTATGTAGCGGAAAGGGTAGATGAAGCAGTCTGCCAGATCATGCGGGAGGTATTTGCGAACATGACCGGTTCACCGGCAGAGGATAAATATAAGGAAGTCATAAAGAAACAGCAGGCAGCCCATACAGCGAAAAAGAAGAAAGTGGCTTTTCAGTTGGAGAAGGACAGGAAACAGCTTGAAGTGCTTCAGACGGAAATCGGAAAAACGCTGACAGGGGAAAGCTTGTATTAACCGGAGGACTTAAAGGAGGCAATCTTTGTAGTCAAAGGAAAGATTGTGGATGCGGAGGAACAGCTTGCGGAGTTAGAAAAGGAAATGGGCGTGGAAAAAGATATGGCAGGAGAAATCCTGCCGGCATACCGCCGCTTTAAGAGTTGGGCGGAGGAATTTGACATGGCTGATTTAGAGCAGAAAAAGATGAT
>JAFVAA010000042.1 GCA_017476305.1 Lachnospiraceae bacterium | reverse complement strand
TGACGGGGGATTTTTAAAGGATTCCGGAATCCAGATCACAGAGATGAATTCCGGTTGTATCTGCTGCTCTTTGGTGGGTGATTTTGGGGACGCATTGAAGCAGGTCCTGGAGCAGTATTCCCCGGATCGTGTTATCATTGAGCCGAGCGGTGTCGGGAAGCTTTCCGATGTGATCAAGGCGGTACAGAATATCGGAGATTCTGTAGTCATCAATAGTACGGCAACGGTAGTAGATGCTACAAAGTGTAAAATATACATGAAGAATTATGGAGAGTTCTACAATAACCAGATTGAATATGCCGGCACTGTGATTTTGAGCAGGACGCAGAATCTTTCTGAAGAAAAGCTGGATAAATGTCTGCAGATGATTCGTGAAAAAAATGATGAGGCATCGATCATTACAACACCTTGGGACGATATCAGCGGAAAAAATGTGTTAGAGGCGATGGAAAAAATCAATTCTCTGGAGAAAGAGATTATTGAGGAGGAGCACCACCACCATCACCATCATGAGCACGACCACGAGCACGAGCATCATCACGACCATGAGCACGAGCATCATCACGACCATGACCACGACCACGAGCACGAGCATCATCACGACCATGACCATGAGCACGAGCATCATCATGACCATGGCCATCATCATGCAGATGATGTATTTAGCAGTATTGGTCTGGAAACAGCCCATAAGTTTACGGAGGAAGAGCTTGGTGATATTTTAAAGAAACTGGCCGAGGACAAGTCGTTTGGAGATGTCCTTCGGGCGAAAGGGATCGTACCTGCCACGGAGGGAGAGTGGTTCCACTTTGACCTGGTACCGGAAGAAACGGAAATCCGTCGTGGACCTGCTGATTTCACAGGACGAATTTGTGTGATCGGTGCAGAGATGAAGGAAAAGGAAATCAAAGATTTATTCGGCTCTCACTAGTGCATCATAAAGGAAAGAGCTGATACTTTTGCACCGGATAGATTTCAGGATATTCGTGCTGGAAACGTAGTCGCAGTCCGGGCTGTGAGGCAGTGACCTGAGGGCTGGAAAAGATTTGGAGGTAAGTATGTACGGAAAGCCAAATAGTGAAATGATGGTCTATGTGATCATGGGATTTTTGGAGGCCGGAAAGACAAGTCTGATTAAGGATATTTTACAGGATGAGCTTTTTGATGATCGGTCAAAAACCTTAATTCTTGCCTGCGAGGATGGCGAAGAGGAGTATGAGGCCCCGTTTTTGGAGAAATCCCTTTCTGAAGTGGAATTTATCGAGGATGAGGAGTCTTTTAACGGTAAGGTGATTCAGAAATTTTTAAAAAAGCACAGACCAGACCGGATCATCATAGAATATAACGGAATGTGGCCGACAAAGCATATTCCGGAGTTATATGATGATTTAGAGGAAATCCTTTTTGACAGAGAAGTGATTTTTCAAACGATAGATGTGATGAACGATGAAACATTTTCGCTTTATATGAAAAATATGCCGTCTTTGATGGTTGATCAGTTCCGTGTGGCAGAGATGATCATTGATAACCGCTGTACGGTAGAAAAGACAAACAAGCTCGCGGTACGCGGAAGCGTCAAGGCGGTCAATCCGAGAGCACAGATCATCTATGAATCTGAAGATGATGCCTTTTATGAAATGGAGGAGGTGATGCCGTTTGATATCCATGCAGATATCATCGAAATTTCTCCGGATGATTTCGGATTATGGTATACGGATATGTTAGATCACCCGGACACCTATGAAGGAAAGATGATCCAGGTGACAGGTCTGATCCAAAAACCGCCTGCTGTACCAAAGGGATTCGTAGTTTTTGGCAGGATGGCGATGACCTGCTGTGCTGATGATATTCAGTACATGGGATTTTTATGCAAAGGCGATGACTGGTCTGCTTTTTCAAATAAGCAGTATGTGACGATCGTAGCCCGCTTCGAATTTAAATATATGAAGGAGTATGGTGAGCCGGGACCGGTCTTCTATGCAGAATCTGTTGAGGCGGCTGAAAAGCCGAAAGAGGAACTTGTATATTTTAATTAACAATTCCCGCTTTCCTATACGGAGGTATCAGAAAACGGGTATACGGGCTTTGATGCAGCGGACAGGTGTCAGTCCTGTCCGCTGTTTTCAGACATAAAGGTTTGGATCAGAACCGTGCCGAGCGGTCCTAAAAGGATTCCTGCCGCCCCGAAAAGATGGATTCCGACATAGATGGATAAAAGCATCAAGAACGGGTTGATCCCCATTCCTTTTCCCAGGAGCTTTGCTTC
>JAFVAA010000514.1 GCA_017476305.1 Lachnospiraceae bacterium | reverse complement strand
TTTGCGGAAGATATGAAGCGTTCGAAAAAAAAGGAAATAATATTAAATCCGGACGAAGCAGAAGAACTTGGAAAAGGCTATCCTGCGGGAAAGATATTAGAACATTCCGGTATGGAGTATGCTATGTATGAAGAGATTGATATCCATGATATTCAGAAAGTTTATTGTAAAGAAAGACATTGAGGATTATACCAATTTAATTATTCTGCACATGCCTCTAATCATAAATTTCATTTAGGCGTGTGCAGATTGGAGCGGGGAGAAATATCAACTCACATTTATTTGTTTAGGAATTTTCGATTAAATCTGAATACAAAATCCACCAGAGTCTTGATTTGTATTGATAATATGTTATACTAAAGACAAATTTGAAGCAGCATTCAAAAAAGTATTAGTAGCCATTATGAGTGATAAAATATATCAACTTAAATCGAAAGGAGAAATAAACATGACTTTATCAGCCGCTAAACAGGATATTTTTGACAAGCTTCAAGAAGATGAATTAGATATGGTATCAAATTATGCTGCCTCCTTAATACGAAATCGTACTCCCCACACAGATGCATACTATAAATTTATGGAGGCACGAGGGAAAATGCTTCAGAAGAACCCGATGACCGATGAAGAAATTGACAAAGAAATCCATACAGGAGTAAAATAATGCGAATCTTTAGTTTTACAAACAGAGTAGTAATAGATACCAATGTTATCGTTTCTGCGTTAATAAGTCCAAACGGAAGCTCGGCAAAATTTATGGCAGATGTATTTGACCAAAAATATGAAGTTGTTATCACAGAACAAATATTAGCTGAATATACCGAAGTTTTGCATAGAAGTAAATTTCAAATAGATGAAGACATTATTCATTTTGTTATCAGTTGGTTTTCCTCAAATTCCCTCTTTGTAGAAATTGATGAATCAGATTATCCAAAAGAAGAGATGCCAGATTCAAAAGATGCACCTTTTTATGTTGCTGCAAGATGTACAGGTGCTCTTTTGGTTACAAAGAATATTAAGCATTATCCGGTAACAGAATGGAGAACCATGATTTGGGAAATGCTCTAATTCTATATTTAAATCGGTATCAAAGATATTTTGGGATTTGATACAAAAATATAAAAAACAGGTTATGCTGTATGATTCCGGCTGTGCTGTACTGGGAGGACATTGGCACCAAGGGTTAAATCCTTAGGAACTGTTAATAATTAACCATTCCTTATAAAAATATGAATACTGACAGGAGGTACAGGATGGGAATTTATTTTGATCCGGATAATGATATGTTTCAGATGGTGGTTAAGAGTGAGATCTATGTGGATAAGACGGAGCTGATGGTGGTGACAGATCAGCTTTTGAAAACGGAGGGACGTTTTCTGTGCGTGAGCCGTCCACGCCGTTTCGGAAAGTCGATGGCACTGAATATGCTCTGTGCGTATTACAGCAGGGGGTGTGATTCGCGTGAGCTTTTTTCCAGATACCGGATTGCAGGAAAGGCCGGGTTTGGAGAGCATATAAATAAATATCATGTAATCCAGCTGAATATGCGAACTTTTTTGGATAAGGCAAATACGATAGAGGGTGTGATCGAGAGGATTACAAAGGAAATAGTCTTTGATATAGAGGAGGAATATGGGGATTTGCGCTTTTTTGATAAGGAGGATATGAACAGGGTTTTGCTTGATATCTACAGGCAGACGAAGATACCGTTCGTGTTTCTGATCGATGAATGGGATGCGGTATTTCGGGTGAAAGCATGGGGGAGTGAGGAGCAGAAAAGGTATCTGGATTTTCTTAGAAATCTGCTGAAGGATCAGCCCTATGTGGCTCTTGCGTATATGACAGGAATCCTGCCGATTAAAAAGTACGGGGAGCACTCAGCACTAAATATGTTTACGGAATACAGCATGACGGAATCCGTTCCGATTTCAGAGTTTATGGGCTTTACGAAAAAAGAGGTACAGGCATTAAGTGAGGAATATGGTGTTTCCTATGATATCATACAGGCATGGTATGACGGATATCTGATCGATGGGATGGAAATCTATAATCCCCGCTCCGTAGTACAGGCCTGTATGAAGAAAAAGTTTGACAGCTACTGGACGAAGACGGAAACCTATGAAGCATTAAAGGTCTATATCGAGATGGACTTTGACGGGCTTCGGGATAGGGTAATCCGTATGATCGCAGGGGAAAAGGTTCCAGTGAATACGGAAAAGTTTACCAATGACATGAAGACCTTTGCGAGTGCAGATGACGTGCTGACGCTTTTGA
>JAFVAA010000513.1 GCA_017476305.1 Lachnospiraceae bacterium | reverse complement strand
GTATTGAGATTTTTAATGAACTAGACTTATGATATCATTCTTTCCGTAAAAATACAATCCGTTTAACCTTAAAACCATGTTTCATATACCATCTTCCCGACGTATCAGGCATTCACCTGCTTTTCGAAAACAGCCACTCTTTCGCCCTTTCATCCTGCCCCATCAGCACCCAGCTGCAGTGCGGATGAAGGCCGTACTTATCCATCATCACCCCTTCCGGATACTCTGTATAATGAACATCTGCTCCGTCCACCTTCTGCAGCTGCTCCGCAATAACATGCGAGCCCAGATGCTCATTTCTCCCAAAATTCATTTTCAGTCTCCCGGAAGACACAATCGGATCATCCGCAGCATGAAACAGCCACATTGGAGTTTCTGCAAGCCTCTCTATATTTTCCGTTGACGTAGAACCACAAATCGGAATCGCCGCTGCATAGTAGGAGGAATACTCTTTTAAAAGAGAAAAAATCCCTATAGCTCCCGCACTATATCCATAAATATAAATCCTGCTTTTATCTGCCCGTAAAGCTTCTGCTGCATATTCTACCAGGGACTGTAAAGCATTTATCATAACCGGATTCGCCCAATGCATCCCCCTCATGTACTGCGGTGCTATGATATGACATGGATGCTTTTCCTGCCAGGAGGGAGCCGCAAATACTGTCCCCACGTCATGAAGGGAAAGCTGGCTTTCATTATCCTCCCCGACTGCATCTGCTCCATGTAAAAAGACAACCAAAGGAAGAGAGCCCTCTCCCTCACTCTGATACAACCGATATGGAATGCAGATTCTGCCCTTGCCATATTCATCTCTTTGAAACCGGTTTACCCTGTCCGCATTTTCCTCACCTGGTCTGTCCCATCCCTTTAAATCTGTCCACATTTCGCCTATCCTTTCATAACATTTTTCCCATTTCCTGATAATACGCCCTAAGGACGCTTCAAGACGTTGGTAAAAATGTATCTTGCTAACCTAAATATTTCTCCAATTCCTCCACTAATTCAAACATTCTCGTAACCGGCACCATAGCAGATGGAGCAGTAACTCCAGCCTTCTGATATTCCTCATAAGCCTTTTTAGCTCTTTTCTTAGCATCTGCCAATGAGCCGCGCTCCTCCACCTCCCAATTCACAATATTTCTAAGATATGGATTCGCCCCATATCTCCCCTCTAAATATTGCTTACTGTATATTTCATCATTACGAACTTTTTTCCCATTTTCCTTATGGAAATCAACCAGCGAATATAACACCGATTCATCATACCCATTGATTGCAGAAAACCAGATTTCATCTCTGCGAAAAACTTTATAGCTCATAGTTGTCAAATCATGTGAGGTAAACAACATTTGAGCACCATTCCGGTTCAATTCCGAATCTGTAAACAATTCTATAATTCTCTGTAATAGTGCAGGATGAAGCTTTGCATCCAATTCATCAATTACAAAAAAGCGTCCCTTATCAATTCCTGATAAAATACGCGATAAAATACTAAAAATTTTACGAGTACCACTGGATTCTTCATGAAATATCAATTCCTTAAAGCTCTCATTATCCAGTTGGTGTTTTGTATATATTTCATGTACCTTTCCATCCTCCTCATACTCTATCCGGACATCCACAATATCAATCCCCATACTCTGAATAACCGAAAGGATTCTCTTTTTATCCCGTTCAAGGGCTTTAACAAAAATAGTTCTATCCTGAGTTGGCATATCAAAATTAATCGTCTGAATACTAAAAAAGAACCTTAATACCTGATCTATTTTTTTAATATTTTTGAACATCCCAATATACGAGAGTAATGGTAAGCTCTCATTCATATTCTCAATATCCAGCCCCTCCAATTCCTCACAGAAATAAACACCCTCTTCATCTCGTTCAAAAACAGCATCAAAATCACCATTAGCATACTGAATATATAGATTTTCTTCATTCACAGAATCTTTACTTATTTTTAATTCATATCTGTATTTCCACCCACCTACCTGAAATAAAATACTATACTGTGTCGGCAAATTCCTCCCAAAATCATCCCATTTATAAAAAACTTCTTCTTCCTCTTCAAAAGATAGATTTTTTTGTACTTCCTCCAAAGAAACATCCGATAATTGTTCATTTTTCTTTTTCATAAATGCAAGCTGCATTAATGGTGACAGCACAATCCTTTGCATATTCTGAATTGCCATGAGAACACTGCTTTTTCCACCACCATTTGGACCATAAATGACACAAACAGGAAGCAGCTCTGTGTCTCTGCCATGTATCAGGGTTTGCTCAAATTCCGAAATAGGCTTTGCGTCAAAACTGATTGTCGCCTCTGTTTTGTATGATCGAAAATTTGAAAAGGAAAATTCATAAATCATTCCACTTCCTCCTTTGAGATTTTTTCTCATACTTATTTTATATCATATTATCAAATACCATGCAAGTATCATCTCTCCATCCTTTGATAATGCTCCTCCAGCCATCTTGCCACCCCGTCCTCATCATTTGCCCCAATGATTCCTGTCGCTTTTTTCTTCAACTCCTCGTCTGCATTCTGAACCGCATAGCACTCATCTGCGATTTCAAATAAATCAAGGTCATTTTTTCCATCTCCGAAAACCACTAGTCTGTCACAGTCCAAAAGCCTTTTTAACTGCATTGCCGTATTTGATTTCGAAGCAGCCTTTGGCATGATTTCAAACCACTGCTCTCCCGAATAGATGTCCACCTGATATACACAGTGATAAAGAGAACGGTATTTTTCATAAAAAGGTTTTAGCTGCTCCGGCTCTCCGATACAGGTGATATAAAAAAGATTCCCTTTCTTCAAATCTGCCGGAGAAGAAACCTCATTCCATCTTTGATCGTCTTTTCGGGTTTCTAAAAAAGAAGTGATTCCCTGACTGCACAGTTCAGGAACAAACGAAAATTTTTCCATACCCTCTATATAAGAGTAGACAATCGGATAAATTCCATGCGCAAATAAATCGTCTAACACACCGAAAACCGTCTCATCAAAATAGTTGGCAATCAGAACTTTTTCTGTGGCCTGATCTATCACAAATGTCCCATTATAAACAATCACAGGGATTTTCGCCTCCATTCCTTCTGTCACCTTCCTCGCTGTCACAAATGACCTCGCTGTAGCATAGGAAAAAATCATACCCTCCTCAGTCAAACGGTTAATCGTCTCATTCGTATCATCCGATGTCCTCTCGTCACTTCGAAGCAGCGTTCCGTCCAAATCGGATACATATAGTGTTCGCATTTTCTTTCATCTCCCCCCTTCCACTCTCTCATCCCTCGTACAAAAATCACACCACTCTTTCACCCGCTCACCAACTTCTGCTGCCGACAATTCATCTACCAAAAGCACATCCACATTATCCCTTCCCAGAAACCACTTTCTTTTTAAAGGCATCAACTTTTGCAAATGATGCTCGAAAAAAACCGCATTAAATTAAAGCGCAGGCACTGTTACATTTCACACATCAGTGAACACTCCACTGTTCACTGATGCCTACAGCTTAAATTTAACTTTCACGCGAATACAGCACTTCACTCATTTATCAGATTTAAAATCCTTATAAGCTTCACTCTCCACCAGAGCCATCAAATCCTCATCCGGCTGAAATGGATACTTTTCATCCACATATTCCAAATAACCGGACAAATCCGCTC
>JAFVAA010000512.1 GCA_017476305.1 Lachnospiraceae bacterium | reverse complement strand
CTCCAATGTTTTAAGCTCTGTAACTGCACTGCTCCAGTCAGTAAGCTTCCCTTCATTTGTCTTAAAAAGCTGTCTTCTTGTCTCCAGATCCTTCGTATCATCCAGGATCTTCTGCAGCTGCTTTTCTCTTGCCGTGAGTGCTTCTTTTTCCTTTTTCACATTTTCTGCATCTGCCTGTGCTTTGGAGAGGCTCATTTTCAGGTTCCCGATCCTCTGGTTGATCCCATCGATCGTAGCAAAGGCATTTCTTCCATCCTGACACTGCTGCCTTAAGGAACTCTCTGTCTTAATGGCATCATCATAGGCGGCTTTGGCTTTCTGATAGGCCGTAAAAGCCGTGTTAAAGGAATTTACAAGGATCGGATAATCCTGGCCAAGCTGCGTTAATTCCTTATAGGTGGCGTCATAAGCTTTGGAGGCAGTATCAAACGGTGTAAATAGATTATGTAATTCGTAGGATTTACGAACTCTTAAAACACGCCGATCCAGCTCCTGAATGTAGGGCTCCTTGATCCTTGCCATATTGAGCGTATTCACCGCATTCTCATAATTTGTATGATTGGTGCTTAAGATCTTTGCTGCCTGGAATTCATTGTTCACCTGATCTCTTGCCTTCTGTGCTTCTTTATAAGCATTTTCCGTCTTGATGGTCTCTTCTTTTAAGTAGTCACAAAGAACGGTCAGACGATCTGCAAAATTCTCCATATCTGTGATCGGAGGCTTTGCCTGCATTAAGATCTTTCCCTGCAGAAGCTTTAAATCTTCATCCTCATAGGAAGCCGGAATACTGATCTTCCCCGCATCCACCTTGACGAGCTTCTGGACGGATTCTACTTCCTTTTCTAATCCTTTATATTTTTCTTCCAGTTTTCGTGTGATCTGCTCGTACTGCTCGGTCTTAAAAAGATTTCTGAAGATTGCTTTCTTGTCCTTGGAAGGAGCCCTTAAGACTTCCAGGAATTCACCCTGAGCGATCATAGCAACCTGCATAAACTGCTTTTTCGAGAGACCTATAATTTCCTGGATCTTTTTCTGCACTTCTTCCTGCTTTCCAGGGTAGTCGGTGCCATCAGGCATAGTCAGGGAGACAAATTCATGGACCTCACGGATGCCGTTTGTCCTTTTTGTAAGCTTATCGTGTCTTGGAGAACGGTGTACGACATAGAGCTCATCTGTACCATTCGAATTATCAGAAAATGTAAGTTCCACGAAAGGCTCAATATTCATGCCTGCAAACTGGCTGATAAGTTCCCGTCCATCCTTCTTATTGGAAGAAGAGGAAGCCTCTCCGTATAAAGCAAATGCAATTGCATCAAAGATCGTGGATTTCCCGGATCCTGTATCGCCGCAGATAAGAAACAGATTCTGGTGCGGCACTGTAAAATCAATGGTCGTGGCCTTTCCGTAGGAGCCAAAGGCCTGCATGGTTAAAGATATCGGTTTCATGATACATCCTCCAAACTGCTGATAATATCGGTTAATATTGCTTCTTCTTTATCTGTCATCTCCTGTAAGAATGAGCGGCACATGTCCATGGGAGCATAAGAGACCATGTCCTCCGCAGAAGCATAGTTCACAGAAGGAGAAGAATAGGTACTCTTTAAGGATAAAAGGTTCGGAAATGCTGCCCGGATCCTGTCGACCTTATCTACCGTAGAGGCTTCAGAAAGCGTAACGGATGCATAGTCATCAGACGCTTCGTTTAAGACCTCCTGTAAGGATCCTTTCACCACTTTCATTTTTCTAAGCGGCTTTAATTCTTCTTTTTCTATTTTGATATTTCCTTTTTCCTTCATTTCGATCACCAAAAATCCTTTCTCGTGCTCTGCTTCTGAAAATGAATATGCCATAGGTGTGCCGGAGTATCTGACGGTCTCTCTGTTTAATGCCATCGGTTTATGGATGTGGCCCAGGGCGGCGTAGTCAAATACGTCTAAAACATCAGCTTTTATCACATCTGCATTGCCAAAGATAACGCTCTCGGAGTCTGTCCGCTCGATCTTGTCAGGGGTCTGATCCGGAGAGATGAAAAACTGATGGCCGATGAAGACGTTTCGCTCTTTGGGGTTGATCGGTTCTCTTTGGATGAGGCGTTTTATGGCTTCCTCGTAGGAAATGTACTGATCATTTTCATCTGCAATGACATCAAAGACCATGTTCGGTTTTACATACGGAAGCATCCAGAATGTAACGGGACCATACTCGTCTGTGAGAGTGATATGTGCCATATGGTCGTCTTTTGTTTCCGGCGGCTTTCCTATCATGTGGATGTGCTCGGATCCTAAAATCTCCCGGTACATATCAAGACGGACCTTGCTGTCATGGTTTCCGCTGATTACGCAGATCTCCATATCAGGGTCAGCGTTGTGTAGATCATTCATAAAGGTGTCGAACAGTTCCACCGCATCCGCTGCCGGGATCGATTTGTCAAAGATATCGCCCGCGATCAGGATGGCGTCCACTTTGTTTTGTTTAATGTAGGTTGTGATCTGGTTAAATACGAATCTCTGGTCTTCTAAAAGATCACGATTCATAAGGTGCAGGCCTAT
>JAFVAA010000511.1 GCA_017476305.1 Lachnospiraceae bacterium | reverse complement strand
TTTTATGATATTTATCAGGTTACTATTCGCAGACGGAACGACTATAAATAGTAACTTTATCAAGAGTAAAATGTCGAAGTGCCTTAGCACTCTTTCCATCATTATTATATGCCATCCTTAAAAAAAGAAAAAGCCTTGGAATCACAGAAAAACTATGATTTTAAGGCTATTTTAAATCTTGCTTTTTATATATTTTTCATATATGTAGGATATGCAACGATTCTCCCTTCTAAATTTTTAACAGGTTCCATGATAAGAATATTTCGTTTATCCTCAAATGTATCTATCCGAATCAGTCTTCTTGTAATATTATCTTTTATATTCGGAGTAATCGTTAAACTTGCATTATAAAATACATTTCCTGATAAAAGAACATCAATATTATCAAATCTGGTTTTTGTAATATTACAATATAAATTCTTGATTAATAACTTTTTTCCATCATTATCCATCAATTCAAACTTTGGTATTATATATACATCACTATTCCTTTCGATACCATCAGCACTTCTCATTTTTGCAGATGTATCTTAAACCAACTCCTTATAACCTACCAAAATAGGTGCTGGACTAAAACTCCACACTGTTAACTTCCTATCTTTTGTCTTTAAACATTTTATTCTTAACTTATCCTTCTCACTCGGTTCACCAACTTC
Organism: Lachnospiraceae bacterium; assembly: GCA_017476305.1. Lineage (GTDB taxonomy): Bacteria > Bacillota > Clostridia > Lachnospirales > Lachnospiraceae > Butyribacter. The sequence continues at coordinate 2,553 of JAFVAA010000511.1, read as the reverse complement.
TACGAGTATCCCACTTACTAAGTTCATATCCTTATAAATAGGATCTTCTAATACTACAACTTTCCAATAAAACATAGAGCTAAGTTCTTCATAGGTATATCGTTTACATTCATACTGTTTATCATCTACTGTTATTGTTTTTATAGCCTGCATAATCACTTTCTCCTTTCTTGTCATAGGAATTCTAACATATTTTTTATTGTTACTATTTATCAGAGGCAAAGTGCCGAAGTGCTGTAACCTTTTCCTCATTATTATTATATGTCATTCTTTTAAAAAAGCCCTGAAATCATAGGAAGCTATGATTTCAAGACTTCCTTCAGCTATAATCTTAACACTTCTCAATTTTTAAATCATATCCCAATGCATTAAGCAAATTTAAAAAAAACTTTAAAGACGGACTATTTTCTTTTTTCTCTAATCGGGAAATCGCCTGCTGTCTATTCCCTGTTCTTTCTGCGAGCTCCTTTTGTGAAATGTTTAATGTTTTTCTTAACACAGTAAACTCATCAATCAATTTTTTTTCTTTTTCTAAAGCAGCATAAGTAGGTGCGGGCATATCCTCTTTCTGTACAATAGGTATCTCTCCCTTTTCCATTGAAATAGCTTCTAGTAAGCTTTTTTCCATATCTTCATAAAAACCCATATTTAATCCTCCTTCAATACGAATACTAATTTTTTCAGCATTTTCTTTTCTTTTTCTGTCAAATCAATTTTTTCATTTTTAGCATACACATTTAAAAAATAAATATATTCCTTTATTTCTATATCAACATAAATCACCCTTTCACCACCACGTTTTCCTTCATCACATCCACATCAAAACCCCCACCACTCCTGCCACATACATCGTAAGCATCAGGCTTCCCGCCACCCGCTCACTCACCTTATCCCTCCACACCAAAAGGATACTAAAAACACTCATCATGATAAAAGAAAAAATAATCTCATAGGAAATAGAAAGCGGCAGTAAAACCGCCCCCAGACCAAATGAACCCAGATAGAGAAGCACTACATCAAAGCTCATGGCATCCCGCATCCGCTCCATCGCTTCTTCCTCTCTGCTGTAAATAAAATTCACAATATGCACAGCCCAGGGCAAAAAAAGGACACCCGCCAGAGAAAACCGGATATGATACTCGATACAGACGCCAATCAGACCATCCACGAGAAAATAACTTCCCACCGAAATACAAATGACGATGAGAAGAACCTGGAAAAGAAAGCGTTTGAAATCCTTTCCCTCTCCCAAAAGCTTTTTCCACTCTAAAAAGCCCTCCCGAAAAGGTTCCCTCCGATTCCGAAATTCCAAAAAGAGAAAGACCAAAAGCAAAAAGAGAAGAAGCACCCCATCCATCCGGCCGATTTGGTTTCCCTCTGTTCTCTGGAAAAACAAATAATCCGCTGACAGAAGCAAAACCAAAATCGCAGAAAAGGAAAAAAAGCAGCTCCTGTCCCTTCTCACATTCCCTTTTCCCGGAAAAAGCAGTTTTTCCACTCCTTCAAACACGAAAAGACAGCATAAACTGCTGCCTAAAAGAAACCCCACCAAAAGCTCCTTATTTCCATGCGCCACGATATGAAAAAAAGTCGCAAAAAAGGAAACATAAAAAATCACTCTTCTCTTTATCTCGTCTCTGCGACCTTTTAAAAAATCTGTTTCTCTATCCGTACCCTTATGATTATTTATTCTTTCCATATTCTTTTATCTCTTCCGGTTCTTAGGCTTCTCTGCCTCAGCCCCGCTAAGCCTCTTCAAGCTGACATTTGCCTTCGCCTCCTCCAGAGCCTGATGCTCCTCCTCCGAAAGAATCACGAAAGCTTCTCCCTTCACGACCTCCTTCGCATACGTATAGCACCCCTCCTTCGTACTGTGCATGGAATTCAGGATAAATCCGTCATCCTCTGCGGTAAGAAGTACCAGCACGAAGCTCAGCTTTCCACCAATTTCCTTAAATGCATCATACTTCACCAGACCAATCTTCTGATATGCAGTAATCAGCTGTGCATTGATAGAGAGGAGCTGCTTATAGATATCCTCCACATTTACCTGCAGTGTATCAATCGCAGCAAACTTATCTAAAATCGCTTTCTCCAGATTTTTCCCGTTTTCCCCGTCCATAAAGGTCATATACTTCTTTTTCAGTTTCGCATTCTTTATCATCGTAACCAAAAGAAGAATAAACAAAATCAGACTAAATGCCGCCAGACCTAAAACCACATATCCTACATCAATCCCCACATAATTGAAAAGTTCCATAAATTTCCTCCAAATCTCTTTCTATTACCTCTCCATTAAAAAGCCGATCAGCCTGTCTAACTCATCCCCGGAATAGTATTCAATCTCAATCTTTCCCTTTCCATCGGCTTTCCTGCTAATATTCACCTTCGTCCCCATCTTCGTCTTCAGCTTTTCCTCTAAATCCTGATAGAGAATCCTGGTCTGCTCATCATCCTTTTCCTCCACCTTCTGCTTTACCGGGGCATTCAGCTTTTTGATCAACTTCTCCGTCTCCCTCACGCTCAGCTTCTCATCAAAGACCTGAACAGCCG
>JAFVAA010000510.1 GCA_017476305.1 Lachnospiraceae bacterium | reverse complement strand
ATCCCAAATGATTTGATCGAAGCGGCAAAAATAGACGGATCTGGTGATTTTAGAACCTTTCTTACCGTAGTGCTCCCTATGTGCAAGGCTTCTATGGCTACAGTAGGGCTCTATATCGCACTGGCATATTGGAACGACTGGTATAACGCTATGCTGTATATAGATGATGAAAAAATGTATCCCCTGCAATATTTTTTATACCACAGGTTAAACAACCTGGAGGCTTATAAACGCATTTTATCCTCTCAGGCAAACCTCGCTTCTGATACGTTTCAGCTGCCTACACAGACACTCCGAATGGCACTTACCGTTGTTGTGACCGGACCGGTCATTCTGTTTTTTCCTGCAGTCCAGAAATACTTCGTGCAGGGAATTACGATTGGAGCAGTAAAAGGATAATCCCCCTGCGTCATCAGAGGGATTCAAACTGGCTCCGGTACAGCTCTGCATAAAACCCGCCTTTTTCCAAAAGGCTTTCATGATTCCCCTGCTCCATGATCTTTCCATCCTTCATCACCAAAATAATATCTGCATTCTGAATGGTAGAAAGCCTGTGTGCTACGATAAAGCTCGTGCGCCCCTCCATTAGTTTTCCGAAAGCATTCTGAATTTTCATCTCCGTCCGGGTATCGATGGAGGAGGTCGCTTCATCTAATATTAACATTGGCGGTTTCACTAAAAACACTCTGGCAATGCACAAAAGCTGCCTCTGTCCCTGGGAAAGATTTTCTCCTTTTTCCTGTATCACGGTATCATAGCCCTGCGGCAGTCTTTTAATGAAGCTGTGCGCATGGGAAAGCTTTGCGGCCTCGATAGCATCCTCCCTGGTCGCATCCTCCCTGCCAAATAAAATATTTTCTAAAATCGTACCATCCTTTAACCACGTTTCCTGTAAAACCATTCCATACTGACTGCGCAGATTTTCTCTTTTCAGCTGTCTGATGTCTTTATGGTCAATACAGATTTTTCCGGCATTCACATCATAAAACCGCATGATCAGATTGATGATGGTCGTCTTTCCGCAGCCGGTCGGCCCCACGATCGCTATACGCTTTCCGGAAGAGACCAAAAGATTTAAATCTTTTATCAAAGGCCTGTCCGGCACGTAAGAAAAATCCACATGCTCCAGCTGTACCGTTCCCTCTGTTCTTTCTATTTTCTCCTTTGCACCGCCGTCATCTTTTTCCTCCTCTGCCTCTATCAGTTCAAATACTCTTCCGACACAGGTCAGCGCATTCTGAAGCTCTGTAATCACACCGGAAATTTCATTAAACGGCTTCGTGTACTGATTCGCATAGCCTAAAAAACAGGAAAGTCCGCCCACGGTAAGCCCCCCGCGGATCGCAAAAAAAGCTCCGGTAATGCCTACTCCTGCATAAACAATATTATTCACAAATCTGGTAGAAGGATTAGTAATCGAGGAAAAAAATGTCGCCCGCAGGGAATACGCCTCCAATTTATCATTGATCACCCGAAATCGCTCCAGTGCCTTTTTTTCATATCCATATGCCTGCACCGTCTGCTGATTTCCAATCATCTCGTCGATGAGATCTGTCTGCATGCCCCTCGCTTCCGACTGCTTCTGAAACATCCGGCTCGTCCTTCCGGCGATAAATGCTGCCACGAAAAAGGAAAGCGGCGTGATAAGAACGACCACGAGCGTAATCCATACATTGATCCGAAGCATAAAAACAATCGTCAGAAGAATCGTTAAAATTCCGCTAAAAGCCTGTGTAAACCCCATCAAAAGTCCGTCCGCGAACTGATCGACATCTGCAATCATCCGGCTCACGAGTTCTCCCACCGGATGCGCATCCAGATATTTTAATGGCAATTTCTGAATTTTTCGAAAAGCGTCCCTTCGGATATCACGGACGACCAAATACGTAATCCTGTTATTGCAGACACTCATAAACCAGCTCGATCCTCCCGTTATACTGAGTACAATCCCCATCCGGAGGAGAAGCCCCTTTAGTGCCTGGAAATTCACAGAGCCTTTCGCAAGCATCTGATCTACTGCATCCCCGGTAAGCATCGGCAGATATAAGGTCGTCACCACATTTACCACCGCAAAAAGGAGAGAAAGCACAAGGATCCACAGATAATGCCTGATATAATGAAGCACACGAATATATACATGATTTTCTTTTCCCCCACGCTCTTTATGCATGCTTTTTTTCCTCCTCTCCCACATTTTTAAACTGCGATTCATGAATTTCCTGATATTCCTTCGAACGAGCCAAAAGCTCCTCATGTGTCCCGATATCCAACACCCTTCCATCCTCCAGAACCAGAATCTGGTCTGCGTGACGAATGGAGGAGGTACGCTGTGACACCATAAAAATGACCGGGCGATAGGAAAGATGTTTTAACCCTCTCCTTAGCTTCGCATCCGTCGCATAATCCAGTGCTGAAGTGCTGTCATCAAAAATCAGGATTTCCGGTTTTCTGACCAGAGCTCTGGCGATACTAAGCCTCTGCCTCTGCCCGCCGGAAAGGTTTCTGCCGCCCTGCTCTACAAAGCTGTCGAGTCCTTTTTCTTTTTTCTCCACAAATTCCCATGCCTGCGAAATCTTTAATGCTTCGATAAGCTCTTCTTCTGTCGCATTTTCATTTCCCCATAAAAGATTTTCCCTGATGGTTCCTTTAAAAAGAACTGCCTTCTGCATGACGATTCCGATTTTTCTCCGCAGCCCCTCTACAGACTGCTCCCTTACATCCACGCCATCCACGAGTACTTTTCCTTCGGTCGCATCATAAAATCTCGGTATCAAAGAAACCAGAGAAGTTTTTCCCGAACCGGTCCCCCCTATGATTCCAATGGTTTCCCCTTTTTTTACGACCAGATTGACATTTCTGACGGATGCTTCTAAAGCTCCCTTATAGCACAAGGAAGCATGGTCAAACACCACTCTGATTTTCTGTTCAGAAATATTTTTCTCCAAAAAGTTTTCTCCGGCAGCCTCCTCCAGGGAGGAACGCATTTCAAAAACTCCCACAATCCGCTCTGCACTCGCCAGGGATTTGTTTGTCAGCACAATCGTATTTGCTAACTTCACAAGCTCTACTAAAATCTGAGACAAATAATTGACCAGTGCCACGATCTGTCCCTGATAGAGCGAACCCGCCTGAATCCGGAGTCCTCCGCGCCACAAAAGAAGAACGAGAGCTCCGTTTACAATTACATAAGTAAGTGTATTCGTAAGTGCCGAAATCCTTCCGACGAAAATCTGTGCCCCCATCAGAAGCCCTGTTTTCTCCTGATATTCTTCTTCCTCCTCATCCTCCCTGCGAAATGCACGAATCACCCGCACTCCCGTCAGATTCTCCCTGGTACTCTGCAGCACCTGATCTAAAATTCCCTGTACCTTTTTATAAAGCGGAGTACAGATTGCCATAATCCCAAAAATCACAACGGATAATAAAATAATTGCCACGACAAAAATGAATGCAATCCGGACATCATACGTAAACGCCATTATCATGGCACCCAGCACAATGAAGGGGGAGCGCAGAAAAAGCCGAAGTGCCATATTCACCCCGGATTGCAGCTGGTTCACGTCACTCGTCATGCGGGTGATCAGCGTAGAGGTTCCCACCTCGTCCATCTCCGTAAAGGAAAGAGATTCCACATGCCGGAAAAGAGCATAGCGAAGCTTCGCCGCAAATCCTGTCGCCGCCTTTGCCGCAAAGTACTGTGCCGTAATAGAGCAGATAAGTCCCACCGCCGCCAAAAGGAGCAAAATACCTCCATAGCCTAAAATCATCTTTTCATCCCGGTTCGCAATTCCTTTATCTATGATTGCTGCTGTCACCGCCGGCACGATCAGGTCAAAAACCGCCTCCAGCAGCTTAAAAAAAGGTCCAAGTACACATTCCTTTTTATAATCCCTTAAATATTGCAGTAAATCCTTCACCGTTCTCTCCCGTCCTTTCCTGTCATCCCCCCTAGTATACCATATCTTTCCAAATAAAACCTCTTTTATTTTCTCTCATAAGAAGTATTTCGTTACTATTCACAGTCAAAATGCGCATTTGCGACCTGATACACCTCTGTTTAACACAGAAGCACCACGAAAAAAACCTGTCAATCGACAGGTTTTCTCCCTAAATTCATATTTTTCTGAAACACTTTATGCGTTTTTCCAACCGACCACTTTCACAGCATCTTCATCATATTCCAAATCCGTCAAAGCTTTACAGTCCGTCAGATCCAGTGTCTTTAAGTTATTAGAGCTGCAATCCAAAGATGTAAGTGCCGCACATCCACTCACATTGAGTGTCGTCAGCTTATTGATACTGCAATCCAAAGATTCCAAACTGGTACAGCCACTCACATCCAGCGTGGTCAACTCCCTCCCACTGACATCTAAAGATTCCATTGCCGTACATCCGCTCGCATTCAATGTCGCAACCTTACCTTCAGAATCCAGATACAAATATGTTAATGCCGTACATCCGCTCACATTTAACGTCGTCAGCGGATTCTCAGAAAAAGAAAGAGAATCCAGTGCAGTACAACCGCTCAAATCCAATGCTGTCAACTGATTATTATCACAATAAATATATTCCAATGTTCCCATTCCTCTCACAGACAACGTTTTCATCTGATTATCATTACAGGACAACGCTTCTAAAGAAGTACATCCACTCACATCTAATGCTGCTATCTGATTCTCCCCGCAGCTAAGCGACTCCAGTGCTTTACAGCTGCTTACATCCAATGCTGTCAATTTGTTACCGGAACAATCCAGATTGGTTAAAGCAGTACATTTACTGACATCAAGCGAACTAAGCTGACTATTGGTACAACTCAGACTGGTTAAGGCAGTACATTTACTGATATCAAGTGAACTGAGCTGATTACCGGAACAATCCAAACTGGTTAAAGCTGTACATTTACTAATATCAAGTGAACTGAGCTGGTTATCGAAACAATTCAAACTGGTTAAAGCTGTATTTTTACTAAGGTCTACCGTCGTCAGATTCGTACCTGAAAGCAATAACTCCTCTAACTTCTCATTATGACTGAAATCTACAGATGTTAAATCCTGTACACGAAGATCAACTGTGGTCAATTCCGTATTTTGACTCAAATCTAATGCCTTCAATGTATCCGTATACAGACTAAGCGATTTTAGTTCTGTATTTTGGCTCAGATCCAAAGAGGACAGTTTCCATGAGCACTCGAAATTCAATGTACTTAATTTGGAAAATGCGCGAAGATCCAAGATTCCGGGAAAATTATAGTAGCCAATATATAATTCCTCCAGATGCCCTTCCTTCCAGTTTCCTGTAATCCAGCTATAAAGTCCCTCCCTGTCTTTTCCTTTTAAATCTTTTAAAATCTTCTGTACCGCAGCCTCCTCAGTGGCATCATGCTGTACACCATCATCTTTAAAATCAATCACCGGATCATTTGCTTTTACTTTGACTTTGCAGACATATTTTTTCTTCCCCACTTTTGCCTGCACCTTTGCCGTTCCCTTTTTCTTCCCCTCAATCACGACACTTGTTTTCTTTTTTTGGCTTAATTTCACTTTATCTTTTCCGGATATGACCGACCAGGTTACTTTTTTCTTATTGTTCTTCAGCTCCAGTATTGCTTTTGTTTTCGCAAGCACCGTAAGACTCTTGGTACTTAACGCCACCTTTTTCGCTGCACTACTGACCTTTCCGGCATGCCAGCCTCCAAAAAGCATCAGGCTGAATACCAGAATGGCAATAATCATCCTTTGTTTCATTTGCTTCATTTGTTTTCTTTGCATCTTTCATTACCTCCATCTTTCATCTTTCATATTTTGGAAAAGAAAAAAAACTACATGGAATCATCTGTAATTTCTTTCCGTTATATAGACGATTGAAAATCAGGAATGGTTTAACTTTTTTTCTATTTTTTTATTTTTTATTTTTTCCACGGCGTTCCATTTATTGCGTTTCCTCTGAAAGTATGATAGTATTACTTCGTCAATGAAATGGATTATTTTTCATTTGTATAAATCGCAGTATGGAACCTCCGAAATAATTTTATATACAATAACGGAATCAATTTCACTACTGCGCTATAAAAGTGTCTAAAAAAACAATGGAAATGGAGAATACACATGGAAAAATGGGAACTCATTGCACCCTGCCACTTTGGCATGGAGGCAGTTTTAAAAAGGGAAATCATAGATTTAGGCTATGAAACAGAAAAAACAGAAGACGGAAAAATCACATTTATCGGAGACGCAGAAGCAGTCTGCCGTGCCAATGTCTTTCTGCGCACTACGGAGCGGATCTTACTAAAAGTCGGCAGTTTTAAGGCAACTACCTTTGATGAACTTTTTGAAAAAACAAAGGCTCTTCCATGGGAAGATTTCATCCCACAGAATGGCAGATTCTGGGTGACGAAAGCCACCTCGATCAAAAGCAGACTTTTCAGTCCATCCGATATCCAGTCCATCATGAAAAAAGCGATGGTGGACCGCATGAAACAAAAATATCATATCGAACACTTTCCGGAGGACGGTGCTTCTTTCCCTGTCCGTGTCACTCTGATGAAGGATGAAGTGACGGTATGCCTCGATACCTCCGGTGCATCCCTCCACAAACGGGGATATCGTCCGGCTACGGTAAAGGCACCTATCACAGAGACTCTGGCGGCAGCCATGATTCTTTTTACTCCCTGGAAAAAAGACAGGATTTTAGTCGATCCCTTTTGCGGAAGCGGCACCTTTCCGATTGAAGCAGCCATGATCGGCGCAAACATCGCCCCGGGCATGAACCGTGAATTTACTGCTGAAGATTGGACACATCTGATTCCGAAATAAGAGTGGTATGATGCCATCACGGAGGCAGAGGATATGGTAATAAAAGATTTGGAAATGGATATCCAGGGATATGACATTAGCCCCGATGCCATCAAAGCATCCATGGAAAATGCGAAGCTTGCAAATGTCGATCACCTGATTCACTTTCAAAGAAGGGAAGTGAAGGATTTAAGCCACAGGAAAAAATACGGCTTTATCATCACGAATCCTCCATATGGGAGCCGCTTAGAGCCGGACGGAGAAATCTCCACCCTCTACCGCCAGATTGGCGAAGCCTATAGAAATTTAGACAGCTGGAGCATGTACCTGATCACTGCCTATGAAAATGCAGAAAAATATCTGGGGAAAAAGGCCGATAAAAACAGAAAAATATATAGTGGCATGATGAAGACCTATCTTTATCAGTACCTGGGACCGAAGCCCCCGAAAAGGCTCTGATCTTCCACGCAAAAATCAGTTTAAAATAAAGTTCACTTTATTTTAAACTGATTTTCTAAATAATGCGATCCTTTCTTATTTTCTTTCAAACCTACTGCATCGCATAAAGGAAATCCACGATCTGCTTAATATTTTCCACCGTCCCTCTCTGGTAGCTCGCCTGCTGCTCCAGTTCATGCGAAATATTATTCACTTCAAATGCAGTCACCAAAAGATCACCCAGCATTTTTTCCATCATCTCTGCGACAAATTCCCTGTCAGATTCTGCGCACGTTTTCATCTCAGACATGCATTTTCTGATTTCATCGATTCCATTTACTAACTTATCCGTGATATTGATCGAATCAAACGACATCTGCTCCAAAGAAGTCAGAGAATTATCCATACGCTCCAAAACAAGCTCTGTGGTCTTTTCTGTTTCCTGTAATTCCATGTCATAACACCCCCAATAATTCGTGAACTGTATTTATTCCAATCAACTCCATACCCTTAAGCTTACTTTTGGGTATGGCTAACTGTTTTCTGTTTACTTCCGGTAAAATGCAGCGTTTAAACCCTAGCTTTGCCGCCTCCAGCACCCGCTGCTCTGCCGTGCTGACTGCTCTGACCTCTCCGACTAAGCCCACCTCTCCAAAGCAGATACTGCCTTCTGAAAGAGCAATATTCCGGTAGCTGGAAAGAATCGCCGCCACAATCGCCAAATCGAGTGCCGGCTCATGAATCCGCATACCGCCCGCGATATTGATATAGGCATCACACTCTCCTAATCGAAGTCCCAGCCTTTTCTCAATCACAGCCATCAAAAGATTTACCCGGTTATAATCCGTTCCCGCCGCAGTACGTCTCGGCATGTTAAAATTCGTCT
>JAFVAA010000509.1 GCA_017476305.1 Lachnospiraceae bacterium | reverse complement strand
GCACTATCTTCCTTTATCTTCTGTACTGCTTTATACACATAATCCGGCTGAGTGACATCCTCCCTCACCCTGCCGTTATGATACAAATTGTCCTCATTATTCCCTCTTACATTACCGATATCCGATAGTGCCGCAATTTCCAATTTCATCTCCTACTCTCCCGATTATTTACTTTACTTTTACCTTTTTTATCGCTGACCACTTTCCGTAATATGTTTTTCCATTCTTTTTCTGATAGCTGCGAATCCTTACATACCAGACCTTTTTAGAACGATCCATCTTACACCCAAAACTATGCTTATTCGATTTCAAACGGAACTTCTGCACTTTCTTAAATCCCTTTGTATTGGAAAACTGAATTTCACACATATTACCAAGATTTCCACCCGACCAACTGCAGTATATTCTTCTTTTCAAATATGATTTTGCATTAAAACCTTTTATTTTACCTGGTTTGACCGTAATCTTGATTGATTTATAACCCTCCTCATAGGTAGACGTTTCCTCCACCGCAACCAAAATTGTCGTAGTTCCAACACCCTCAATAAAAGCAGTGTTTCCAATCATCTGAATCACCTTTTCATTTGAAGACGTAAACGCCAAATCACCATCGCTATCTGTCGTCATATTTAAATCAAAATAAAGATCGTCAAGCGTTTTTGTATAACTGCTCTTTCCTGATATGACCGGATTCTTTTTATCTTTTAACAGTACAACAGCATATTCTACATTTGAACGGCTATGATAGTAGTATTCCCCTAAATCACTCTTTGTTTCCATCACATAATATATATATTTTCCATCTATTTTAGATGTGGCTGAAAATATCGCAAGATAACCTTCATTAATCAAGGAGCTCCTTTCCCATTCGCCAACGTCGTCATAAGCTTCATCAGAACTTAGAACTTCATCACTCATACACCACCAAATCCTTGTATTCGATGCATCCCTTACAATTCCCGCATCTAGCATTATTGTAGCTCCTTCATCTTCAGTAATATCATCTACTTCATTGTGTACTACAAATATATTTGTCTGTGTATAATTCCGACCATTTCCCACATTAAAAGTAAATACCGCTTTGTATCTGCCATCTTCCAATTCTTTTTCCATGACTGCATACCTGCCTGAAACAGCACTGAAAGTATCCTCAAAAACCAAATAATCATATTCATCCATCACTTGCAAAGTCCCAGATGTTATCGTCCCTCCATCCACACTTCCAATCACAAACTGCACATTATTTGAAATCAAATCCTGAAATCCTGGTATTTCGGAAAGAGAATTAAACTCATCCGCCACATCCGTCACCTTGCAGACATATGTATGCAAAGAACTTTGATTTGGTTCTGTTGTCGGACTCGCAGATGGCGAAACACTAGGAGCAAAAGAAACCAAAGGACTCGCTGTTAGTGCAGGAATTCTGGACGGAGTCGGACTTGGCGTCACCGGAGCCGGTCTCGGCGTCACGAGAGCCGGACTCGGTGTCACGAGAGCCGGACTCGGTGTCACGAGAGCCGGACTTGGCGTCATCAGAGCTGGCGATGCACTTGATACAGTTGAATTTAAAAGATCCACACTGAGATTCTCATTCTTCCCAGAAGCAAACCCGAATTCATAACAGCCCGTTCCATAATTTTCATAATATTTATACCCATTGATCTTTATATACACGTATTCCTCATCTATATCTATTGGATAGCAAAACTCCCTGTACTCTACATTTTCATTCCATTCATTATTTGTAGAACTCCAAATTTCCTCACCAGATGGATTATAAAGATATACACTCATATACGGCATATATATTTTTAAAGCCAAAGTAATTTCTTTTAAATTTTGTAAATCCACTTTAAAAGTATCACTTTCTGCATTTACAGCAATCTGTGCTCTGTATTTTTTCCCTATATTAATAGCAGGAGCTGCAGAAAAATTATTCACTGGACCATTTACCGATGATAGCGCATCTTCATAATTCAGCAAAAAAGTATAATTTCCAGTCGCATAATTTTCATAGTATTTATAACCATCGATTTTAATATAATAAACGCCTTCCGCTAAATCTATAGCATGCAACTGTTTGATATAGCCGACATTTGCATTATATTCATTATTCATAGCATCCCAGATTTTTTCTCCAGACGAATCATATAAGTACAAACTAAAATATTGCATATAAGAAGTAAAAGATAAATTTACTCTTCCCTCTTTTAACAGTTCAAATCGATAGAGATCATAATCATCATTTACAGCTATTTGTCCAGTGATACTTTGCTCGAAACGAATATTCTGTGCCGTATCAAAACTCTCATTCGGTTCAATACTATTGGAATTCGCATCAATAAATTCCGTTTGTATTTGATAAGCCCCCGTTGACCATGCATTATAATATTTATATCCCAAAACCTTTAGAAAATATTTTCCTGCAATAAGATCCACTTCATGATGATCAGTCCTGTAACCTGCTTCATCATTATATTCATAGTCCGTCGCTGACCACACTTCTTTACCATCTTTATCATATATATAAAGACTATAATATGGCGAGTAGGAAGTAATATTCAGAACTAATGCACCTTCTGTATGCAGTGAAAAAGTATAATCATCCACATCATGTTCCCCGTCTTCCATCTCAGAGATAACACCCGAGATGGTATCTCCTGGTGAAAATCCTGTAGCATGAGCAAAATCATCATTGCCTTCCACTTCTATCACAGCAGCCGCAGTACTTTCTTTCCCTTCTACAAAAATGCTCCCCATAATCAATGCTAATGTTAAGAACATACTAAGACATTTCTTTGCTTTCCACCTTAACGCTTTTTTTCCTCTTTTTTTCATAAGTCCCTCCGTTCCGAAGCCATGCTTCTTTCTAGTTTTATAGTTCCAAAACCACCTCATAACCACTCTATATATTTTTCCCCACCGCATACTTTTCTTCCAAGCGACACATACGATCCCTGCAATGTCAAAAGAACCTTTCGCAGAGTATCCCACTCTGCGAAAGGTTCTTTATTTTCCTTATAAATATGAAACCTAAAGAAGTGTTTGACCATTTATTTGACGGCTAAAAATTCTTCCAGCTTATTCATATTATTTCTCTTAAATTCCATGGATGGATGTACATAGCGGTTTAACGTAATATTGACACTGGAATGACCTAAAATTTCACTAAGACTTTTGATGTCAAATCCTGCCTCCACGCATCTTGTCGCAAAGGTGTGACGAAGTGCATGAAAATTTGCATCAGTTATTTCACATTTTTGCAAAACACTTTTAAATCTGTATTGCATCGTTCTTGGTTCCACAAACTTTTCTGCATTTCCGGTCAGAAAAAAAGTGTCCGGGTTATCCTGATACGCAGCCAGCAGCTTTAGAATAGCATCTGGCAGCGGAATGGTTCGAATCGAACAGGAGCTTTTGGGTGTGGTGATAAAAATTTTTGTTTTCTTCGCTTCTTTCACCTGCAGACGAAACATGGTCCGTCCAATAAAAATACTTTTCCTTTCAAAAGAAATATCGCTCCATTTGAGTGCACACAGCTCTCCGATCCGTATCCCTGTATATAGACAAAGAAGGATTCCTAAATTGCTCAAGCTCTGATTTCCGGTCAGATGCCGCTGCAAAATATCCTGTTCTTTTTTATCGAAGATGCGTAACTTTTGGTGTTTCCTTTTCTGTTTTATATTTGAAATATCAAAAGAAACGCTATATTTTTCTTCTATTGCATAGGTTCGAATCCTGCGAAGGACAGAAACGATATCCGTTACTGTTTTTGATGCCAGGCCGTTTTCGTTTTTTCCACCATGCAAATATAATTCTTTGCATAGCTTTGTAATATCATCTGATGTGATTTTGCTGATCTCGTATTCGCCAAGATAGGGATTTAGATGATTTTCTATTACATTTTGATACTTTATGATAGTAGATTCTTTACAGGTAACTTTGCATTGTTCCAGCCACATACCGGAAAGTCGCGTAAATTTACTGTCATTTTTGTTCTCTGCATTTGCTGCAATATCTGTTTTACATTCCAGTAATCTTTTTTTTACATCATTATAGCGTCTCCCGTATACATATCCATACTTTATTTTTTTGCCAATCCGCTCTTTGATATAACGTCCCTCCCATCTTCCATCTTTTCTTTTGTAAATATTTTCACCTTTTCTTGCCATATTCTCTCTCCTTTTCATTTTTTGACCAGAATTTTGACGGTTCATTCCTCGTTACCTTGTAAATAATAATCCTCTTTATTTGAAAATCAGGGTATTTCCATGTTAATTTTTACAAAAACAATGTCGATATTTTCAAAAGCCACCTCCCTATCTTGACAATCTGACAAAATAACTATATTATTATGTTTAGATGTTTTTTGAGATAGTTGTACTATAAATAGGTAAGG
>JAFVAA010000508.1 GCA_017476305.1 Lachnospiraceae bacterium | reverse complement strand
TGCTTCCGTTCCTATGGCGGCATTGGTTGTTTTTGATATCACAAATGTCATTTATACTTCGACTGCTATTTGGCTTTTTAGAACCTGTATCGGAGAGGATGGGCTTCTGAAGCGGGAAAAACTAAGAAATGGGAAAATATTTATCAGTGCAGTAATTCTGATTCAGTGGAATTTTATTTCGTACATGGTACCGGCGAGGGAATGGTGGGCATTTGCCTTTTTCTTCATTGTACTTGCAGTTTTTTTCTTTGATATGAAGATGATGACTGTGGTATCTGGTGGGATCCTGGTATCAACGGTACTTTCATGGTTCATCAAGGGACGTTATTTGTTTGTGGAAAAAGGGAAATACTTCTATCCAGATGTGATTTTGCGTGTAATCTGCATTACGCTCACGATCGCTACCTTGCTTGGACTGACTTATTTTGGTGGAAAGTTTTTAGTGGAAGAGCTTGAAAAATATGTAAATTATGATACGCTCACCCATCTTTTGAACCGCCGGTCTATGGATAATTATTTACAGGCAGCATACAGACAGGCGAACACAGGGAAGGCTACGTTCTGTCTTATGATGATGGATATTGATGATTTTAAAAAGGTGAATGATACATATGGACATGACTGCGGGGATGAAGTTCTCCGTTCCGTGGCAAATACAGTTTCCTGCGGAGTGAAAAAGAATGATAATGTATTCCGTTGGGGCGGTGAGGAGATTTTGATACTTTTAAATACGGATGAAGAAAAGGCGGTAGCTGCAGCAGAGCGAATCAGAAAGGATATTGCAAAGGATCCAATCAATTACAGAGGAAATATAGAGGTATCTGTAACCGTAACAATCGGTGTTTCTGCATATAAAAATGGCTCTTCCATACAGGATTTAATGGATGATGCGGATGCAAAGCTCTATTATGGAAAGAGACATGGAAAAAATCAGGTGGTGAATGTGTTACCGGATAATGACAGCGATCATCATGGAAAAGAGAAAAGAAAGCAGGAAAAAACATCTGAGAAAACAGCAGGGATGGCATTTGGTTCATTGTTTCGGGAAAGAATCAGTCAGCCCGTTTGATTATAAAAGAAAAGGAGAAATAACATGGAAGTGAGAGGATTGGAAAAAGAAGAAGCGTTTATGAATAAATTTCTGTTTTTGGCAAATTTATCGGTGCCATTTATGGGATTTTTATTTGTTATGCTTTTTATACATGGAGAGAAAAAAGATGCGATCGTATTCGTGGTTTTGGGAATGACACTTCTTGCGAAACTTTTAGAGAAGCCTTTAGGTTCCAATGCAAAGTATGCGTATGCTTTAGTTGTTCCGATTGGTGGGGCGATTGTAATTGCTTTTGCAGATGGTGGGCATTATGTGGGGCTGACACAATGCTATTTTGTATTTACGGTTATGATGATACCATACTATAACATCAATATGATTAAAGTAAACGGGATAGCGACCATTATCGCTAATACTGTCCTGATGCTTCTGTTTCCAAAGGGATTTTTAGCTATGATTAATAGTGTAGCCGGATGGATTTTTATAGGAATTGTTTATGCGATTTTTGCAGCAGTATGCTGTATGGTTTCTGTCCGTGCCAGAAATCTTCTTGTGGATGTGGAGGGTAAGGAAAAAGAAGTAGAGAACCTGTTAGAGAAGGTGGAGTATTCCGTGGAAAATATCAGGGCATCTTCTGATAATATCCATGGGGCATTACATAATTTTGAGGAAAGTACCCGTGAGATTGCAGAATCTACGGAACATATCATGAACAATTTTGAGGAACAGATTGAACAGGTGCATGGCAGTATAGACATTTTCAATGAGTTAAAGGAAATGATATTAGCCTCGGAACAGCGTGCAGATGAGACGATGGAAAATGTCAGGGCGGTGCAGGAGAAAAATAATGAAGGGATTTCTGCAATCAGAGAATTGTCCGATAAATTTGAGGAAAATATTGAATCTACAAAAGCAGTCGCAGAAGGTGGAAGGGTATTAGCCACGAAGTCTGAAAGAATCAGTGAGCTTACTTCTGGCATCAGTCAGATTGCGAGCCAGACGAATCTTTTGGCACTCAATGCATCTATAGAAGCAGCCAGAGCCGGGGAAGCAGGAAAGGGCTTTGCAGTAGTGGCGAGTGAGATTAACCAGTTGTCACAGGAATCTGCAGATGCTACAAAGGGAATCAATGATGTATTGAAAGATATTGGTGATACGATTGAAGATAATAATAGGGCGATGGAATATAATAACCAGATTATGAGTGAATCGGGTGAAAAACTGGATGCAGCAGTAGAGGTGTTCCGGACAATGCTTCATTCTTCCGAGGAAATACAGACTACCATTCATACATTGGAGGATGAATTAAAAGGCTTGGATCATCTGAAGGACAATCTGCAAGGTGCTATGGAGCAGGTAGAAGAAAGTGCATCAAGTTCTACGGATATGGTGACTCAGATTTCCGGTGCCACGGAAGAACAGGCTGCTACTGTGGATGAAATCGTCAGGGCTATGGATGATATGAAACATTCTGTTGATGAATTGGTGGGACTTTTAGAAAATTAGGACGGATATTGAATTGAAAGTATATTGAGAGGATATCAGTAGAGGGGAGGGCAGTCATTTGTGACAGGCAATAATCATAAACAAAACAACCAGTCGCAGAATAGTATGCAGCAAAAGATATTAGATCGTGTAGATGTCAAATTGGATTTTCCAAAGTAACTGTAGATTGATAATCTACAGTTACTTTGAGATTTAGGCGGTGATGTAGCAAAAATACGTTGGATAACGCTACATTATAGTACAGGGGAGCAGATGGATGATGCTGAATATTTTGATAAGGTTACTTCTTTGGCTTCATCTTGTTTACTCATACAATGTAACCCCCTCATTTACTACATTTTTATAGAAAACAATAACATCCGACCATTCTTCAAAAAATTGTCTTGGTTTTATCAAAAGAGAAACAAGTATGTCATTATCAAGACCTACGTCATTTGCAATCCGTCTCACATCTTTACGATATCTGATAACATCTTCTTCTGTTCCGTTAATCAAAATCATTATATCAATATCTGATTCTGAATCAAAATCACCTCTGGCATATGAGCCATATAATATAATTTTATTTATTTTATCACCCAGAAGTTCGACCAATTTTCCCACAACCGTAGCTGTAACTTTCTGCAATTCAGTTTCAACCATATCTCATTCCTCCTTCCCGCCAGATATTAACTGTAATATACTGTTTCATATATATTTGATTTTATCAAATATAATATCGTTTCACATTCAGACATTTTAGCAGGCTCGCGGCTTGTTTTTTGAGGATGGGTATAGTAGAATTGTAATAAAAAACTAAATCGAAGTTTGTATCAGGGAGGAAAACTATGAAAGTATGTTTTTTTACAGCGACCGGAAACAGTCTGTATGTAGCTAAGAAAATCGGAGGAGAACTTCTTTCTATTCCGCAGTTAATGAGACAAGGCGAGATGGAAATTTCGGATGATGCAGTTGGTATCGTTTGCCCTGTATACGCCGGGCAGATGCCGATGATGGTTAAATCTTTCATAGAAAAAGCAAAGATTCAGGCAGATTATATTTTTATGATCTATACTTTCGGAATGTCAGAGACGGTTGCGAAACCCAACGCATTTATGACGTTTCACCATGCGGGCAAAAAGTTGGATTATGTGAACACAATTAAGATGGTCGATAACTATCTGCCGGGATTTGAAATGAAACAGCAGAAAGAAACTGCCGGGGAGAAGAAGATAGACGAGCATATTGAAGAGGTATGCAGGGATATACGATCTCACAAGGTAAATACATCCACGCCCGGAATTGGTGATAAGATAGGTATGGCTGTTATCCGAAACACTATGGGTAAAATGATTTTTAAGAATACGGCGGCACAGAAATACACTGTAAATGATTCCTGTATCAAATGCGGTATTTGCAGGAAGGTATGTCCCGCAAATAACATTTCAGTAACTGACCGTGTACAGTTCTCAGATCATTGTGAGGTTTGCTATGCATGTCTTCATAATTGTCCGAAAAACGCTATTCATCTTAAATCTGAAAAAAGCACAGAGAGGTTCCGTAATGAAAACATCACGGTTAAGGAGATTATTGCGGCAAATGAATAATACAAGGTGGGGTCAATGCCAAATGATATAGTGGAATCTCCTTTGGAACAGGGTATGAGGTTGATATTTCCTATGGTTAAAGACTTATTCTGAACTTTTTATACATTTGCACAACATAATGAAAGAATATCCGTGCGGATAGGGGAGGTATATATGTGGCAGAAAAATTATCAATATGATTCCGTAGAAGATGCGATTCGGGGACTCCGGGCAGTCGCTGCGGAGATTGGATCAAGAGAATATTTCGATGGATTGTTTGTGATATTTGCGGGCGGAATCTGCCAGAAAGAAGTGAAAAAGCTGACGGATGCGATGGATGAGGTTTTTCCGGAGATAAAAAGGGCTGGCATGTCGGAGTTTTATAATGGAGGAGACACCGGGGAAAAGCGAATTAAGCTCAATCTGACGCTTTCGGATACCTCACGGTTTTCCGTGTTCCAATTCCCATGTGAGCCGGGTGGAGAGCGGGAAGCTGCGTGGCAGCTCCGGCAGAGGATGGAAGAAATCTCTGATATAAAGTGCATTGGCTTATTTCCTTCTGGAATGGCACTGAATATTACGGAGTTTTTAGAGAGTGCGACGGAGGGAAGGGAAGAAGTGCCGGTATTTGGAGCTATGGCTGCCGTCATTCCCCAGCTTCCCGGGGAAGAGGCAGAAGACATGGAAAGATACTGCATTGGGGAGAGCCTGACGCATTCTGGCATTACAGCGGTTGTATTTGCCGGCAGCGAACTTCAGGTTTCTATGGATTATATCTTAGGCTGGCAGCCTTTGGGAAAGGAAATGACGGTGACATTAGGCGAGCCGGGGGAGCTTGGAGAGGGCTGCATCCGTTTGATTGATGGAAAACCGGCAGTGGATATTTATAAAAAATATTTTGGCGTGGAGTGGGACGAGAATTTTGTGTGGAATATCTGTGAGTTCCCTTTGATGATACGACGAAATGATACCGATATCTGTATGGTTCCCATAACGAAAGGGGAGGAGGGGGAGCTGTACATATGCGGTCCGATAAAGGAGGGAGAAACGCTTCGTTTTTCCTATGGAACCTGGGAGGAAATCGTCGGTGCCAGTAGGACGGGAAGTTTGAAAATGGCTGAATTTGAACCGGACTCCGTGTTTTTATCACTTTGTGGCAACCGTATCAATTATCTGAGGGAGGATGCCCATCTGGAATGGGATTTCTTTCGTGCGAAATTCCCGGAGCTGGTATATTGCCATGGGCAGTATGAGATTGCATGGCAGCACCGGAAAGGTGGTGTTTTGAACAGTTCCTTCATTGCTGTGGGAATGAAGGAAGGAGAAGGGCAGAATGAAGTCGAAATGGA
>JAFVAA010000507.1 GCA_017476305.1 Lachnospiraceae bacterium | reverse complement strand
GTTCGGATCCGGACTTCGTGGCAGAGTGCGGGCTTGCCTATATGAGAGGCGCAAAGGAGTGTGGCTCTGCAGTCTCTATCAAGCATTTTCCCGGAGACGGGGTGGATGAGGTAGACCAGCATATCCTTATTTCGGTCAATTCCCTTTCCTGTGAGGAGTGGGATGAGACGTATGGAAAGGTATATAAAAAGCTGATCGATGCAGACGCTCCGACCGTCATGGTGGGACATCTTGCGATGCCGGCCTATCAGAAGCATTTCAATCCGGATCACCCGGATAAGCTGATTCCTGCCACGCTTTCCCCGGAGCTTTTAAAAAATCTTTTGCGGGAAAAGTTAGGTTTTAATGGCATGATCATCACGGATGCCACACCGATGGTCGGCTTCCTGTCAGCGATGGACCGGAAAAAGTCGGTGCCGTACTGTATTGAGGCGGGATGTGACATGATTCTTTTTAACAAGGTCTATGAGGAAGACCTGGAGTTCATGAAGGAAGGATATCAGAACGGGATTCTTTCGAAAGAAAGACTGGACGAAGCGGTGACAAGGATCTTAGCACTGAAAGCAGCGATGAAGCTGCCGGAGAAAAAGGAAAAAGGGACTTTAATACCTGGTAAGGAAGCGCAGAAGATCATCGGCTGTGCAGAGCATAAAAAATGGGCAAAAAGCTGTGCAGAAAATGCAGTGACGCTGGTAAAGGATACACAGAATCTTCTGCCGATTTCCCCGGAAAAGCATCACAGGGTATTGTTTGAAATCATGGGAAAGTGCCCGTCCGAGGAGCGGGTAGCAGAACGGTTCATAAATGACATGGAGCGGGAAGGTTTTGAAATGATCCGCTATGAGGAAGAGGTGTTCGATTTTTCAAAACCGATGCGGTTCGAGACAGTGGAAGAATTTCGGAGCAAATACGATCTGGTCATCTACATCGGAAATGTAGAAAATGCTTCGAATAAGACGACGAACCGTCTGAATTGGCATGCACCGTATGGGGCGGGAAATAATATTCCGTGGTTCGTGGAGGTGGTTCCGGCCTTGTTCATCTCTCTGCAGAATCCGTATCATCTTCTGGATGTCCCGATGGTGAAAACCTATATCAATGCATACTCCAACCATAATGAGATGATTGATACCGTAGTGGAAAAGATTTTGGGAAAAAGTGAGTTTGCAGGGAAAAGTCCGGTGGATCCGTTCTGCGGGAAGGAGTATCTGGCGTATTGACATGAAACTCTGAACAGTAGCCATTGTTATAGACAGGGGAGGTAGAAATGAAGATAGATAAGTTAGAGAATGTAGAGGGTTTTCTGAAAGTGGTAGATTCCTGCAAAGGAGAAGTCGAGTTAGTGACAGGAGAAGGGGACCGGTTAAATCTGAAGTCAAAGCTTTCCCAAATTGTTTCTCTGGCATCCATATTTCCACAGCTTCATGAGATCCCAAATGTGGAGATCATAGCACATGAGCCGGAGGATATGGAGAAACTGGCCGGATTTTTATTTCAGTGACAGGAGGATGGGGTATGAAAATAACAGATGTAAAGATCAATGCAATGAAAAATCCGGTCGGTTTTT
>JAFVAA010000506.1 GCA_017476305.1 Lachnospiraceae bacterium | reverse complement strand
CTATGATATCCTCTGCCGGTACATCCTTCCCCAGATCCACCACATGATATCCGTAATTTTTAAGCATCAGTGCCACCAGGTTTTTCCCAATATCATGAATATCATGCTCCACCGTGGCTATCACTACCGTTCCCAGACTCTTTCCGGTACGGTTTGCAGCTAAAATCGGCTCCAAAATCCCGATTCCGCTCTCCATCGCCTCTGCACTGGATATCAGCTGCGGCAGATAATAAATCTGCTTGTCAAAAAGTTCTCCGACATGATTGATTGCCGGAATCAGGCTTTCATCAATGATCGACTGGGCTTCCTTTCCTTCCGCAATCCTTTTATTTACTAACTCTGCCACCTTTTCCTTTCTTCCCTTTACGACCGCCTGAAAAAGCGGATCACTATTTTCCCCTTCCCTTCCGGCACCTGTACTCTTTCCGGGAGAAGCATTTTTCCCTGCCGAAGCAATTGCCTCAGCAGAAACCTCACCGGATACGATGGTCACCTTTTTCTCTGCCACACGGTTAATATAGCGGATGTCTCCCTCCGGCTTATTCATCAAAAGATCTGCCGCATAGACCGCATGCATCAAAAGATCCTGACTCGGATTTGCAATCGCCATCGTAAGTCCCGTCTGAATCGCCATTGCCATAAATGCGCTATTCACAAAAATGCGCTCCGGAAGCCCGAAGGAAATATTCGAAAGACCACATGCTGTCGCCAGTCCCAGTTCATTTTTACAGTAGGAAATCGTCTCCAAGGTCTCTATCGCAGCTTTTTTATTCGCACCTACGGTAGCTACCAGTCCATCCACCACGACATCCTCATTTTGAAGTCCCTGCTTCTTCGCCGCCTCTAAAATCGTATGAATAATTTCCTTTTTTTCTCCAATGTCCTTTGGCAGACCTGCCTCCGAAAGCGGAAGCAAGATAAACATTGCTCCATATTTTTTCGCCACAGGAATTAACTTTTCGAATTTTTCCGGCTCTAAAGAAATGGAATTGATGAGTGCCCTTCCCGGATAAATCCGCAATGCCGCCTCCACCACATCGACATGGCTGGAATCAATGGAAAGCGGCAGATCCGTCACGATACTAAGCTCCTTTACCACCTTTAGCATCATTTCTTTTTCATCAATGCCATTCATTCCCATATTTACATCTAAGATAGCCGCCCCATTCTCCTCCTGGGACTCTGCCATCTCCGTCACCAGATCCAGGCTTCCCTCACGAAGTTCTG
Organism: Lachnospiraceae bacterium; assembly: GCA_017476305.1. Classification (GTDB taxonomy): domain Bacteria; phylum Bacillota; class Clostridia; order Lachnospirales; family Lachnospiraceae; genus Butyribacter. The sequence goes on along the minus strand of JAFVAA010000506.1, from coordinate 687 downwards.
CCTGAAGTGCCTTTTTCCCGGTCGGATTGATTCGCTCGCCGATCACGGCAAATGCTCCGTCCACATCGATGACCGTATTCATCCGTTCTGATGTGACGACGGCTCTGAGTTGGGGATTAGGCGCAAGCACCGGCATCCCTTTTGTCCTTTCCACCAAAGCACGTATATGCTCCGGCGTCGTCCCGCAGCAGCCGCCGACAACGCCTGCTCCCGCTTCGATCAGCGGCACCATCGCCTCCGCAAATGCATCCGGCGTCATCTTATAAACCGTTTCGCCATTTTCCAGAACGGGCAGTCCCGCGTTCGGCTTGACTAAAACCGGTATCTGCGCGAATTTGCGCATCTCCTCAATATACGGCAGCATCGCTTCCGGTCCGGTGGAACAGTTGAGCCCGACCGCATCGGCGCCCATCGCCTGCAGGACAATGACTGTCGTATCCGGCCTGCTTCCAAACAGCGTCCTGCCGTCCTCATTGTAGGTCAAAGATACCATGACCGGCAGATCACAGGTCTCTTTGATCGCCAGCACGGCGGCACGGCACTCCTGCAGACTCATCATTGTCTCAACAACAAATAAGTCTACGCCTTCCTCTAAAATCGCCGCCACTTGCTCTTTGTAAATGTCGACCAATTCCTCAAACTGCAATTCCCCGATCGGGTAAAGCTGCTGTCCGGTCATCGTCAGAT
>JAFVAA010000505.1 GCA_017476305.1 Lachnospiraceae bacterium | reverse complement strand
GCGAAAAAAATTGTTTTAGGAACATACGGAAGGATTCCCTGTTTCCGTAGAAAGCAAAGCCGGACAAGCTTTTCTGTCCGGCTTTGCTTTATGGCAGGCAGCTTTATTTCCTGTCATCGAACAAACAGTATGATGTACTAGTACAATATATTACAATTAACTGTACATTTCCAATTAACTGTGATATCATATAGGTACAATAATCAAAAAGGAGACCACCTATATGAAATTCACATTGCAACCCGAAGATAAAACAGAGCTCGAGAAGCTTGTAAAATCCGGCATGACACCGGTAAGTATCAGCCAGCGGGCCAACATACTTCTGAAAAAGGCTGACAATATGTCAAGCGTCGCTATCGCCGAGGAACTTGGTATCAACCGTCACACGGTAGAATTATGGGTTAAGAAGTACCGCAACCGCACTGCAGAGCAGGACTTGATGACGCTGCTCAGCGTATCCGAAGGACGCGGCCGTAAAGAGGAAATAACCGGTGAGGCAAAAACCTGGCTAATAAGCATTGCCTGTATGAAGCCCAAAGATCTTGGGTACGCCGCTGAAACGTGGACAACAAGTGCGTTGACTAAACATATTAATAAGACAGCAAAGGATGCCGGCTATGAGCGGCTTTCCACTATCACAGAAGCCAGCGTATTTAGGATACTTGATAAAGCAAATATCAAGCCGTTTCGGATTCAGTACTATTGTGAACGCAGAGATCCTGAATTTGAAGATAAGATGCATAACGTTCTTGTCGTATACAAGCAACTTTCGATGCAGTTTGATGAGGACGGAAAACTCCTTCCATTTGAAGACGGCGAAGCAACGCATATCCTTTCATACGATGAAAAGCCCGGAATTCAGGCAATAGCTAACACCTCTGAGGATAAGCTGCCGGATACTCAAAACGGAACGATACAGCGCGATTATGAATATAAACGATTAGGAACTTTATCGCTCCTTGCAGGAATTGACCTTCAAACCGGAGAGGCCATACCGATGGTAAGCGATACCCATAACAGTGAGGATTACATTGAGTTCCTAAAAAAGCTTGATGCCAAGTATCCCGGGGGAGATAAAATACGCTTAATCCTTGACAATTTAAAGGTGCATAGTTCCCAAAAGGTAGTAGAATATCTGCAAACCATACCGGGACGATTTGAATTCGTTTTCACACCGAAACATGCCTCGTGGTTGAATCTCGTTGAGGGTTTCTTCAGTAAGATGACCAAGCAGATGCTCCGTGGTATTAGAGTTAATTCCAAGCAAGAATTAGAGGAGCGCATCTACAAATACTTCGATGAAATCAACGCAGATCCGGTAATATACCATTGGAGCTGGAACCTGGAAGATGTTGACGCTGATGAAAATGTCAAGGTACAAACTTTGGTATCGTAAAAATGTATAGTCAATTGCAAAACGTTATACTAGCAAACTTGTATGTAACTCCCCCTGAGGAGATAGAGCCTTCCACAGTGTCACCTAAGTATACCGGAAAATCCTTTTCAGGGTAAGGTGTCGTGTCTACTTTCTGTATAGTACTGGCATGATGAAAATAATACCCTGTAGCCCCAACTGGTTTGTAGTGGTAAAACGTAACCAAAAAGCTATAGGATGGATCAATCAGCTTTTTTATATAATAAACAATATTAATTAAACCACCCGGCTCTAACTTCTTTGATTTGGTTTGTTCGGCTCCTTTTAAAACGCCATTTAGTGTATTGCCTTTCACGCAATCTTCGGTAGCACCAAGGTATCCAGCAACATCACCGCACGCCGTGTAATAAAAAGGCCCGAAGTAACCATCTTCTGCTTTTTGACTTGGAAAAGAGACCATCGTCCCATCATTACCTACTTCGCCTCCACACTTGGAATCTCCGAAAGTAGGTGTCCCGCCGGGGCTAGGACCACCAATTACATTAAGCTTCTCATCAAAATGGTAGATTACCTGCTTCGCCGGAATCTGTGGCTCATAGTACTGCAGGCGTATCTTTACTTCCTTTTGAAAATCCACATTAGTGATTTTAATTTTCTTTAATGCTGCTACAGCTCTTTTGGTAATTTCAGCATCCGTCCCAGTTTGGCCGTCCCAGAAGACCCCGCCGCCATTGTGAAGATCTTGTCCAGAGCCTTCAACCTTAGTATTTTCAAATTCGTTGCCACAGTCTTTCAATACCTTCTTATAAAACTTCTCAATAGAATGAAACTGAGCAAACTCTTTTGGGTAAGCAAAGTCACCAGTAAATATCAAAGGGTCTATAATGCTATCATTCACAGTATAAAATTGTTTTATTGCCAACAGTACAATAAATTCTATACAAACTATCGGAAAAATCCATATATCCCTAAAACCGCTCTCTAAAATTTGATTGCACGTTTCCTTGTATTTCTTGATAGCATTCTTATTGTTAATCGGTACATCGAAAAAACCAAATATGATAGCATTTTGATTTTTGTCTTTTATATTTTTTATTTTTAAGGCAAAGGCACTATTGCCTCCTGAAAATTTTACAAAATCACCAAGATATCCTTTTAGGCATTTACTAATTGCTACTTCTTCATTGTCCTCAAATACTTAATACACATTATTTTGCAATAACCACCAACTCCTTACCATCTCTTTTAACCAAAAACTCTTTAAATTTTCTATCTCTTGTTTTCATAAGACCGCGCAGAGTTAGAACTATTACCTTATTTTCTGCACTATGAAAAATCTTTTTTAGTAACTCCTCCGTCATATACAATTCTGCATTATCAAATATTATAAAATTACACCTGTCTAACACTTCCTCTAAGCTAAGTAGCGTGTAATTTTGCCAATCAATCATAGCAAAGTCAGTCTCGCCTATATTTATAGAACGAATAATTTTATATAAATAAGTTTTTCCTGTTCCAGAATTTCCAGTAATCACATTCAAACCAGGCTGGAAATCATAACACAACCTTTTTCCTTTTATATCACCACAATATTTTGCTACCATAATTAGCCTCCTCTACGAAATTTAGCAATTTTTTAATAGAACAAAACTTTTTTCCTTTTATTACCGCATTACATGAATCATCATTTATAAATCTGTCCAACCAAAGTACAACTGCTAGATGATCGCATAATACACATCCATGATCTAAATGTAACATCTCTTCTAAGGCATTATTTCCGCACTCACCTGTACTGAAGCATAAGTCAGGAAATTCTTTAATATTTAATAATGTCTTGCACCCCGTACTAAGGCAATCAGTGGTTAAAGGGGTTTCGGAATTTTCTGGGTAAAATGATTCTTTTGAGCAATACTTTGCATGATCAATATCTGCCAGAATCTCTTCTGTCTTCCTATCTTGTCTAAGCAATGTATGTCCAATGAAAAAATTGTCATTTTCCATAATAATTTTCATACTGTTTGGAACCTCATTTTTATCAAAATATATATTCAAACTCATCGTTAACCTCCTACAATGTGCTGTATCAGAATCAAGATCCGTAATAGCACCACTAATCAACATTTCAAATCACCCCCAGTTGATATCTATTTCCTCCGGGAGGGTATCACTATACACCCCTAGCATGGAAAATCTACACAATACCCCGTCTGATATATTTCTTCCACTTCTGTTATACACTCAAGTATCTTCAGGCCAGGATTTCCGAATACCATACTAAATTTTGTTCCATCATCCACTTCGCAATCAGTAGTAATTGTATCAGTGCACACTTTAATATTTTTTGCATGGATAATCATTTCTTCTGAAGAATTTGAATCTATATCTTCATGCGATAGCAACCTAAATGGTAGATGAGTAAAATCATTTCTATTTGAATGCAACTGCCTTGCGAATAATGCCAAGTTACTATACTGGTCATTTGCAAGTATCTTAATAATATTGGATAACTTTGCTTTATTATGAGAAAACAGACTCGTTACAAGAACTGCAAATTCATATGACCATATTATCAACAAAATTGCATCACTTAGATTTGGGCTATAAGCATAACTATCAAAAACAGTATTTATGAGCCTGTCCATTTTGCAGGCTCTTTCATAATCGGTTTCTTTATTACCCAAGATAGCCAACCCCTCTCTCATATACCTTGTGATACCCTCTTTTAGGCAATCCTAATCTTTCAGCAACTTCACGAGTAACAACAGGGTGAGCTTTTAATTTGAATTCAGGAATGCTATCTTCATCATCGAATACTAAATTATATCGATAATCTAAAATGCTTTGAATAACCAAGCAACACTCCAAAACATCAGATTTATTCAATGGCTTGTCAAATTGCATCACATATGCACTATCTCCTTCTTCATAATCTACCTTGTCAAAAAAAAATCAGGTACATTAGTCCATACTTCATCAATACCACAAGTATCTAACTTATTGATTACTCTATCCTTTTTGGTGGTATCATTTATGCAGGCAGTTCTGGCTTCACTAATAATCTCATCTATACTTCCCATTCTATTTACCTCTCTTTCAAAATCAAATTTCGTATATACATCGCCGATACTAATTCTGTGTTTTCCCTTCATTAAGCAACCACCTTTCACTTATAATTCATCCTCGGGTACAAACGGATAAATCTCTATAAGTAATTTCCTTCCGATTCTTCTAAACTCTGCTGCATCATGCACAGTATCGCCTGTATTCATTATAATATCTCAAAGTTTTCCTTACCAAAATCCATCAAATGATCTAATTGTATCGTTACATCTTTATCTCTTGACATTTCCAAAAACCATTTTGCACAATTATTCCCACACTGTGTAGCATTTACAATTTTATCTGGAAACCTATTTGCAATAATAACAGATTTAGTACCGGTACTCAGTCTATCCATAGGTAATGCACCATAAATAGGACTGTTAAATGTACTCTCATTTATTATATCAGCTTTTTCAATATCAGCCAATACTTTTCGCTCAAAATCAGTAGTAAACCATCCCTGTTTATTTACATAAAAAATGGGTGTACTAATAAATATTTGGTATTTACACAGGTATTTTAGTGTTGTATAATTATCCATAAGGAGGCATTCCTGTAGGAAGGAATGGTTAATTTATGGATACTACGAATAATGAAAAACTCGATAATGCAATCTCAACGGCAGAGTATGAACTGGTTGAGGCAATCAGAAATTACTCTAAAGCATTTGCACAAGCATCAACCGAAAATGGCGGTGTTCCTACTATAAATCAGGTTGAAACCATGTGGTCAAAATTAGACACCGAGACCAGAAGTATATTTGTAAATATGATTTCTGGTTCCATCAATTCTGTGAACGAAAGCGAACTAATATCGTCAAAAAAAGCGAATACCTGACGAAAGTGGTGGTGCTAAAAAATAATGGCAACTTCACAAGAAAACTCACAGGCACCTTCGGAGAGATTCAGTATTCCAGGACTTCCCTTATTCCTGCTGACAAGAATAGTGCCGGAATTCTTTGGGAAACAGAGAATCGGAAAAGTATCTTTCCCTTAGATTGTGCGCTAGGTGTTGATCTTCTTCCATTCAAAATAACCTGCCAAATGATGTGTGCTATAGCAAAAGAAGCAGTACGCGCAAGGTCATATGCCGATGCAAAAACAAACATTAACGAAAAGTTCCATGTTGAAATGAGTTCCGTTCAGGTTGAAAAAGTTACTGACTTTATTGGGGCATTGGTTTACGAGTCGCAGCTTCAGGAAGCCAAAGAGGCCGAAACACTTTCCCTCCAAAAGGTTGATGGTCGTTTGCGTAGACGCAGAAAAAACGACATACTTTACCTTGAATTGGATGGTGCCATGGTTCATGTACGTGACAAGAAGGATGGCGATGGCTGGATGGAAAGCAAGCACGCAATAGCATTTAACTCATCCAATGTTCACTACTTCAATGACGAAGACGGAAATGTTTCCGGTCATCGGATAATGAGCAGGGATTTCATCGGATATATTGGATCAGCCGATGATTTCAAGTATCACTTTTACGCTCTTGCAAAACGAAACGAATGCGATTTCTGTAATGAGCTTGTAGTAATCAGTGATGGTGCTCTCTGGATACGTGACCTTGTTAAGGAGCTTCTCCCAAAGGCTACACACATCCTTGATCCCTACCACGCAAAAGAAAACGCCGGTAAATTTGCGCAGGTAGTAAAGCGTGGTAAGGTACAGAAAAAAGCATTTGCAGATCAACTCTGTAGTCTGATTGATGAGGGCAAAGTATCCGAACTTTTAAAAACACTTGAGCCTTACAAGGACGAAAAATTTCCACCAGGAGTGCTTAACTTCTATAGGTATGTCGAAAACCACAAAGACTGTATGGATTATCCATCATACAAAAGAAAGGGCTACTTTGTTGGAAGCGGAGCAATTGAAAGTGGAAACATACGCCTTATGCAAAACAGGATGAAACTGCAGGGCATGCGCTGGAAACTATCAAGCGGACAAGGAATGCTTTCCTTGAAGGCAAAATATGAATCCAACAAATGGGATGAAGTAGAGGCACTCATGCAGCAATACTGCTATCCCAAAACTGTTCAATAACGCCATCTCTGTGGTCTGCTTTCGAGTGGATCACAGAAAAAATTACCAAAGATTTGTTAGTACACCCATACAAAAGATAGCTCGTTTCCTTATCACGAACTTCTATCTGGAGTTTTGTCTCAAACCAATTATTCTCTGTCACCCTCCAGATTTTATAATCCTCTGCAAGTGCAATGCTGTCAATTTCATCCATATATTCCGCATCTTCGTCGTACCAGAAGACAATCTTTCTGCCATCAAAAAATGATGAGCCGGATTCTCCTGAGAGCAGGAGATTTATCTTTTCCGCAATTTCTTGTAAATCCATATCTTAACCCTCTCAAATTATAATTAAAACTTTCTTCATAAATAGCTCAGATTTGCCTGAGTTTTTTTGAGCGACACTTTGAACGCCACCTTGAGCGACACCTGATTGGCCAGCCTTCATTTTCCCAACCAACTTGTCATCTTCCTTTTTAAATACTATGTCAATCTTCTTTCCATCAATTTTCTTCGCATCCCGTCCAGTTTTAATATATCTTTAGCTTCCCATTCCCTTTCCAATGTTTTCGAATTAACAAATTCAATAATTTTATTTACACCTGCATTTTCCCTAAACATTTCCGATAAATGTAAAATATCATTTTTATCTATTTTTCGATACGGAATTGCAAGACTTTTAAACTCACTTGGTGTTAATTCCGAAACCCCGCCTGCATAATATCGTCCATAAAATTCACACTGCGTTAATGTCAACGAATTATAAAAACAAAATGCCATACTCCCTTTATCATATATGGAATCTAATCTCATATTATAAGCAATATCAGTTGTATATAATTCCGCTTCGTTTACACATACCCGTGGCAATTTATCATATCTTTTAAAGAAAAAAAGAGCACCATTTCGTACAATTGGAACACCATACCAAGGTGTCCTATTTTTACATTTATACCTATTTTTTAGTTTTATTTGAGATGTATTCTCTTTTTCTCCGATTTCCTTCAAATATTCTTTTAAAGGCTCTGAAAATAAATTTTCATCCGCATGTGATAAGTTCAATAAATAAATTCTATGTCCTTCTCTACCGAGCCTTTGTATTATATCCTGATTCAATATGAAATCGCCATTCAGCATAATACTTTTAGAAATAACAGGCAAAACAAATTCTTGACATTCCAGCAGTTCCACCTGTTTCTGTGTTAATATAAACTCATTATTTGCCCCTGTTACAATCCCGGGAGAAGCATCACAGAGTTCCGAAACATTTTTATATTTTGAATCAATTATATGCAATAAATCAATATCCTCATCTGATAAAATAGCATTGGTCCATTTTTTTAAAGGCTTATTTCTTTCAATTTTAGAATCATAATAAGACCGTTTCGAATCCAATTCTTCATACATTTTAAAATAAATGCATGGTTCACTTTTATTCTCATTTGTTAAATAAACAAGACAAGATTCTTGTTCTATCTCTGGAAACATTCTCTCTTTAAAAGTCAAAATATGAATTGTATCAAAGTGTTCTTCTAAAAACAAGCGTACTTTTTCTGCATACTGGACCTGAAGAAACTCTATAGGGAGTACAAAAAAAATAGTTCCCTCTCTCTCCAGACAGGATACCGCTGCTAGAACAAATGCAACCCACATATTTTGCATCAAAGTATTTGGTAAATCATACTTTTTACAAATCTCTTTTGCCCTCTCCTTCGAAGTATCTTCCATATTTTTAATACTGATATATGGTGGATTTCCAATAATTAATCCGTACTTTTCATTCGTTTGTTCGGAAAAAACCAGAAAATCATCCGCAACTATCTCCACACATTCCGGATATTTCTTATCCTCCAGATGTTTCACTTTTTCCTCTAATAATTCTATAGCTACTAATTTCTGAATGCCATCTTTTTTATAAAATGCATCTATAAATCTCCCATCACCTGCTGATGGTTCCAAGACACTACTATATATTTTCTTCTCACTCGCCAAATATCTTTCCATAAATCGAATCGTCCGAAACGGTGTATAGTAGGAACCTGATAATTTATTTTCCAGCTTTTTCATTGTATCGACCTGCCTGCATTTACTATACGATTTCTTTTCTGCAGCAAAAGACTAAGACTTTCGCCCAGCTTTTGCCTGCGATTTTCATCCTTTTCATTCCGATATTTCCCCTCAAGCTGTAATGCAAGGTAATCTAAACGCCTTGTCTCATACCCTAAATGCAGACTTTCATAAAATTTCTTTATAAATTCATCATCCTGATATGTATCACAAATTCTTATATAGTAATCGCTATCTCTCTTAAAAATCAGTGCTATATTTCCATTATCTGTATTCAATAAATTATCATATGGAGGTTTGATTGTGATTCCACGTTTTCCACGATTACATGATATACAAGACCATACCAGATTTATCATTTTCCCAGCTTCTATCCTTCCATCTGTAGTATCAGGAAAAGAAGCTATATTCAGAAAATGATCTACTTCAAAAGACTCTACAGGCAAAAGCCCCCACAGTGCACCACAATATGCACACTTGTTATTATATATTTTTGCAAATTTTTTATGATAAATACCAAAATCTTCATAATCATTAATTCCATTTAAGGAATCTACTGTTTTTTCAATTAAAAATTTTTCAATCCCTTTATTATTCACCAATTTTTTCGAGATATTTCGAAACGTCTTTACTCTTTTTATACTCTCATCTATTTTTTCTTTTAGAACTCTGTCATAATATTCTCTTGATGTCTCCGAACCACCACTCCTATACTTTGGAATAATTTCAAATTCTTTATTTTCCCCGTTTTGAGAAATCACCAATACCTCTATAAAAGGAAAAACCTTTCTCAATATCATTCTAAACTCCTCCCCAGAAAATTTCCCTTTATCTCTAATACTATCATTCTCAAATAGTCTTGAATCAATCAAGATAACATTTGCCGAGGTCACTTTCTCCGAATCTAATAAACTTTCGTAATCCTGATTGCTTCCGAAATCAATCTCTTGGTAATTCACATCATAAACATTATTTTGATAATCTCCCTCTAAATATGCAGATATTGCCTCATCCCGATCATCATCAATATACAAAAGATTTATTTTTTCCTTTTCACTCATATCTTATCTCCTATTATAAATTCTATTTTAAATCCATCGAATCCTTCAACTTTTTGTACTTCTCCACCTGTATTAATAATAGTATTATTCACAATCCACATACCTATTCCATGTCCATTTGCCCTTGACGTCTCATGCACTTCCAGAATACGCATCGGATCAAACTTGTATTTTGGCGGCAGCCCCTTACCATTATCAAAATAAGTTATATAGAGATATTTTCCTCTTTTTTCTGCTAAAATACGAATTGTCAATACATTTTCAATATCATTTTGCTGAATGCTGTTTAATATCAGATTATCAAATATTACTCTAAAAATATCCTTGGCACTTTTATATTCCAGTCCCTCCTCTACCTGTAACTGAATATCAATCCACGAATAATCCTTTTCCCAAACAAGTTTAATATTTTCAAAAAGAGCATCCATATTTATAACTTCCGGAAAAAACTGTTCCTTTTCAGATTCTGATAACATCACGTCCATAAAGGAAATGATTTTTCTATTAATTCTTTGATTCTTCTTCAAAAGTGCCGGAATATCTCTATGCATATATTGCCTGTTCTCATCGTCATTCACAATATCCCAAAGTGCATAGCGTTTTAACGCCTTGATAATATAATCAACATTTTTATCAATACTATTTCTGTCATTATGCATTTCATGGGCAATGGAAGTAGCTTTAAGTCCGGAGGTTGCAAGCATATTCAGCAAACGAATATCATATTTATATCTTTTTTCTGTTTCATCAATCTGTTTCCTACTTTCTTTATTTTCCTTCTTCATCTGCTCTAATTCGCTTAAAAATAACTTTGTTTCTTCGCTTGAAAGTCCTGACAGTTTATCCGGATTTTTTATAACAATGTCGATTATATTTGAACTTTTTTCTTCCTGCGTCTGAGAATTCTTCATAACACGCCGTATAATACTTTGCCTATACCTTTCAAAGCAATTTATTCCTGCTATAATAATCTCAATAAACAGCTTATACGTATCGTTTTCCACCAAACCTTGCCGATTCATCAAATCGCATAATCCATTATTTTCTTTTTTATCAATAATAACTTTTCCTGATATCTGATTTTCACGTACACGCCAGGCACCTGTAGGATGTGAAGCTGCTGCAGGTGACTTTCTGGAGCGTTTCCCAAATCCAAGCCAATCCTTTTTTCCTTCATAGGATGAAATACTAAAGGCATTTCTATACAAAACAACACCTGAATCATACCGCTCCTCTAATATTTTATATTTATAATGAAACTTCTCAAAATCACTGGTTGATACACTTTTCAAAGAAAAATACAACTCTGCTGAAAAATTCCCGATACTTTTTAAAAAATCTCTCCAGGCTTCCTCCGTCGCTTCCTCTGACAAAACCTCTTTTCTATTTTCAAGTTCTTCCGCTATATTGATTTCTATTCTCTGAGTCCTCACATTAATTTCCGGGCAAAATTCTTTTACCTCTTCCTTAAATTCATCAGATGCTATATCACATATTAGTTGCTGCGATTCTGCCATATAATTTAATCTAATTATGCTCACACAGTGAATACCTAATTTTATTTTTCCAAAATATCTTGTCACCTCCTTTTTTTCTTCTTTATATAGAACCTGTATTTTCATTTTATCATCAATATAGGTTCGGGACAAAAAATCACGTAAATTACGTACTCGTGATTCCGTCCAATTATCGCGAAGCTGCTCAATAACTATTTTTGTACCTTTTTTCTTTTGCTCAAGGTATGGTTCTAATGAATTTGTATTCCAGTCTGTTTTCCACAAAACTCCTTCCTGACCATCCATCCTTGTATAGACACTTGCCATTGCACCTAAACGCGCAATAGCAAATCTGCCTACACCTTTAGAACCTGCTAAAACTCTTGCATTTTCACCCACTCCATATAATCCTTATCGCTTTTTCCAACATGCATCCATGCTTCAAGTATTTTCTCTCGATTCATTCCAACGCCGGTATCTTCAATCACCATTTTAGTCTTAGAAATATTAATAATTACATCTGGTGATTGTGCATCATATGCATTTTTAACAAGCTCTAAAACTGCGGATTCTTCATTTGAAAAATTCTGTACACCGAGTACTTCTGCTATTGTACTATCTTCAATAATATATTCTAATTTTTCCATGAATCACCCTCCAGAATGACATCAAATTTCTTAAACTATTATATCCTTTTTCTAAATTTAATACAAGACATTAATCCTATTTATCTTGTCACGGACATATAATCCCCCAGTCTTTCAATATAATCCTGATATGTTGAAATAGGTAATGTAATAATAATATCTTTATCCTTATCAATTTTCCCGTCTGGATTTAATAAAATCGTCTATATCATCTACAATATATCCTGCTCCTTGCGTATGAAGAGGTTCATAACAATCCTTTAAATATCTAAGCACATCATTCTGGTCAAAAATCCGCAGAGCCTCCATACCGCTAATCTGATGCTTTTCTTTGTATTGCTCCAAACAAAAAGTTTTAAATAAACTTACTGTTCCCATATTTTTCCTCCTTAACACTCCGGATACTCTATTTTGCCAGTCTTTTTTTCCTGTATATAAAGACTATACAGAGTTTCTGTGCTAAACTGCCAAACTTTTGTTTCCTCATTTTCTAAATCCTGATACAGTTTTGAAGAATATAAGTTGCGAATTGCCTCATCCTCCGTCATCTCATCTCTACTCGATATAAAATCCACAACTTCTGATGTAATTTCCGGAAGCAGTGCTATCAACTTTTTTCCATCCATATGCTCTCACCTCACATCACTTTTTCTGCTTTTACATATTTACAACAATTCAACGCATGATCTGTATGAAACAAAATCTGATTAAACAATTTCTTAATTTTTAACCACTTCAAAGTTTCTTCTTTGTCCAAAAGGCCTCTTTCATAAAGAATCAATGTAGCATAAACATCATCATCCGCTACAGATTCCATTACAATATCGTAATTATCCTGTCCATCCTTTCCGGCTCTGCAATCACATACATAATCAAGCCAAGGTTCATCTGCCTTTTCAAAAATATTTACACGAAGGTTTTCCTTTGCCTTTTCTATGTCATATTCATAAAATGACACATATCACCTGTCTCTTTTCGTCGCTTTAAAACTTTTCTCGCCCATTCCTCTGCCTGTTCATAATTTGTAGTTGTATAAAATCCTCTTCCAAAGTCCAGCGTTCGATTGCTGACAATAATCTTTGGCCGCTCGACAGGCAGATAACTTCCATGATAAACAAGCATTCTCTCATCTCCTTTTCCTCTGTTACTGTCTGCAAGTTTACCATGAGCTGACTGTCATCGGCAATATACTGTCCAATCTCATCCACCAAAAACAGGACATGGTGATTCTTGCCCTTGCTCTCACAGTTCAAAAGCAATATACTCATATATTTCCCTTAAATCGACATCCGCTTGATCGGTGGTAATCACCTCATAAATCATATACCATAATCTTTGCGAATATCAGCAAATGCCTGTCTTGCAGATTTTGTTCTGCCTGCAGCCATATCCGCATACCCTTTCTCCAGTTCCGCATTTAATTCTGCTTCGGTCAGTTCTGCCACATTAACAGGTTTTGCCGTAGGTATTTTTACTTCAAAAGGAAGTCCCCTGTTTAGAATAATTTGTTTATAGAACATATTGATAGCATTGGATGCCGGAATACCAAGTGCTGACAAGATACTTTCTGCCTGTTCTTTCACATCCGGCTCTATTCTTGCGTACAAATTAGCTGATTTTGTTGCCATAATGTAACACTCCTTTCAAAAAATCTTAGTATTTCCTTTTCTGGCTATATTATACCAATCCGTACGCACAATAGCAATACATTTTACTTTTTTCTCAAAACTCTCCCCCATATAATGCCATCAAGCACCTATTGATTCTCACATCTCATCATCACATACTACAATCAGCCCCCCGCATTCGTCCCTTTAACGACCTGATCACAAAAGCCAAAGCCCATGCAATCCCCGGTATTGTGATTCCCCAGATAATACTCATATATACGGGCTGCTCATGCACATACAGGAACGGATATGGTCCGTGCACTGCATTTATGACATTAAAAATGATCAATACCACAGCATACAGCAGCGTCGGTATAATGGCAATCAGGGTATCCGGCACAGCAGGCTTCTCCCCTCCTTCAAACAGGACAAACGATATGAAAGAGAGAAGCGGACAGGATAAATGGTAAAAGAAATTCGCCCCGTGGAAAAACAGCCATGGATACCACACGACTCCGTACATCGGTCCCAGAACGAATACAACTACGGTAAATGTAAGCATCAGACTTACGGAAGCAGCATATCTGAGCCTGTTAAGCCACCCCGGAATATCCTTATTCCAAAACAGAAGATAGATTCCGCTGACACACATGCTGAATATGTTACTGTCCTGTGTATAGTAGGAAAACATTTCACCAATGCCCATACCCAAAAGAGTAATCACAAGACCTGCGATACCAAATATAAATAATACAGCATTCCATATATATGCTGCTTTTCTTTTCTGTATCTTCATAAACCTCACCTTTCCTGAAAAAGTCTATCCTGTAAAATGTTCCTGAGAGAAATACTTGCCACGACCGGCATCACCGCCACAGCAGGAATCAGAAAGCCGCCTAAAGATGTTCCCTGCACATAAGCCCAAAGCAAATTAAAAGAAGGCCACAGGAACACCAGATTGCCGGAAATCCGATGATTTTTGCCACGATTCCGCCGGCACCCGCCCCGATGGCAAACACAAAGATAATCCCATAGTAATGAAAGGCTTTCCTTAAATCCTTCCGGTCTTTACTTCGCAGATATACGGATATGCTTTCCGTCCCGCTTCTTAAATTCCCTATGCACATCGTACTCGCATAACCATAGCCATTCACCTTTCGAAATGCCTGAACCTGCATAGCACAGGAAAAGGAGACCAGAACATTGGCAAGCATATTGTACCGAAACGGCAAAAAGCCTACAATTCCAAGCAGAACCATCTCAAACAGAATGACAATCTGCCTCCAGTGAAGCCTCTTATATTCCTTCAAACGATATCCAATCTGTTCCGCGAAAAAAACACCTGCTGCAAATGCCAGCACAGGAATCAGATAATGAATCCCCCGTTTCCACTCTCCCAGCATGAAATTCTGGCTCATTAACACTACATTTCCCGTCTGTGCATTTGCAAACACTTTATT
>JAFVAA010000504.1 GCA_017476305.1 Lachnospiraceae bacterium | reverse complement strand
TGGAATCAGAGCTTGTGTCTGCAGTGATCCGTATACGGCAAAACTTTCTAAACAGCACAATAATACGAACATTATCGCCTTTGGTGCCAGAGTGATTGGCATAGAGACTGCCAGAATGATTGTGGATGAGTGGTTAAGTGCAGAGTATGAGGGAGGAAGACACCAAAAGAGGATTGATATGATAAAAGAGATAGTAGAAACCGGTCATTTATCGGCAGCAGAAGAATAGAGGCGATTTTGATTTTGGTGAGGCATTCCACAGGGTATATTACAGAGAAGCTGATGATGTATCCTTTTGCTTTCTGTACTGTGAAGGGGACATTCCGTAGCTTTTTTTGAAAGCCCGGATGAAAGACTCCGGTGTTTCATATCCTACGGTATAGCTGATTTCTGAGATAGGTGCATGCGTGTTGCGTAAAAGTGTTGTTGCGTGGTTCATCCGTATCTGACGGACAAATGCGGCAAAGCCCATACCGGCTTCTTTTTGTATCAATGCGGAGCAGTGTGGGATGGAATAGTGAAAGTGTTCCGCTACCTGCTCTAAAGTGATGCTTTTGTAATTATCGTAGATGAAACCCAGTAGTTGCAGGTGCTGTTCGTTTAGCTTTCTATTTTTATGGGTGCCGACCAGACGGACCTTTTCAGCATATTCCCGTAGCAGTTTTACAAAAAGGATGGGAACCATCTGATCCAGGAGCCGCCAGCTATAAACATCATCTAAGAGGATTTCCTGATACATATCCAGGAAAAGATTTCGGATTTCTAAATCGTTTCCGGTCTGAAACAGGAGACCCTGAATTGGTTCGTGGCTATAGAGGCTGCTGATAAAGAAATTGGAAATGACATTATTGCTGCGGATAACATTGAAAAAATAGTCTCCAAAGGTATCTCTGCGGATATGGATATTTAGTATGAGACTGTCATCAAATACTTCAATCGTCTGTTTGACATAGGGAGGAAGAAAAAAGATATCTCCCTGTTCCATAGGAAGATCCAGCTCTCCTACTTTATGTCCGCACTTTCCAGTCAGTACATAGAGAACGGTAAAAAAGGTATGACTATGCCAGAAGACTGGAGTATAGCGCAGATGACGGACAATGTTTATATTGGAACCTTTGGTGATGGAAAGGTGGGAATATAGATCCGCTTCTGTCAGGAGTTCAGGATGCGTGATAAAGGGAAAATCAAAAATCAGCAAATGCTTTTCCCTGACGATGGGTTCGATTTCGGCTAAATATGCTTTTTTTGCATCCGGATCGTCCTGCAGCTCGTAGTATTGTTTATAGATTTTTTCTTTATCCGTATATTCCTGCAGCATTTGCAGGAGCTGCTCTATGTTATCCATATGGTGTGCCTCCGTATGATGTATTTCTGTGAATTATATCATATAAACGCTGTCTATGCAAAAGGTTGATTTAGAAATAATTTTCGTTAATGTGTATAAGGACAGGACGTGAGTGCTGCATTGTATATGTTTGTGTGACATACAAAATGAAGGAAGGGAT
Source organism: Lachnospiraceae bacterium (assembly GCA_017476305.1). Lineage (GTDB taxonomy): Bacteria > Bacillota > Clostridia > Lachnospirales > Lachnospiraceae > Butyribacter. Next base: position 1,281 of record JAFVAA010000504.1, on the reverse strand, counting down.
GGATTATGAAAAGAAGAAGTTTTTTATGGGGTGGAGCGATTGCTGCAAACCAGTGTGAAGGGGCTTATCTTGAGGATGGAAAGGGGGCATCGGTCATAGATGTGTTCCCCGCTGGGAAAAACCGTTTTGAGGCAATGGTGGATTTGAAGAAAGCGATAGAAACGGATTATGGTTACTATCCATCTCATGACGGGATTGATTTTTATCATCATTATAAAGAAGATATTGCCCTGCTTGCAGAGATGGGATTTCGGGCACTTCGCATTTCCATAAGCTGGCCGAGGATTTTTCCGACCGGAGAGGATGTGAGACCGAATGAGAAAGGTCTGCAGTTTTATGACAGCTTGTTTGCCGAATTAAAGAAAAATCATATAGAACCGGTGGTTACAATCAATCACTTTGATACGCCGCTTGCACTTGTAAAAAAGTATGGAGGCTGGCGTAACAGGAAAGTAATCGATGCTTATTTAAAATACTGCAAGGTGATTTTTGAGCGTTATAGGGAAGATGTGACATATTGGATTACCATTAATGAGATTAATATGGTGTTACACATACCATCGATGGGAGCGGGGCTTATTTTTGAAGAGGAAGATAATATAGATGAAGTCAAGTATCAGGCAGCCCATTATCAGCTTTTAGCAAGTGCAGGAGCAGTAAAGCTTGGAAAAGAGATGAGTCCCAAGTTTCAGTTCGGCTGTATGTTAGCTGCGGGACAGGTCTATCCAAATACCTGTGATCCGCTGGACATTTTAGAAAGTCAGAAGAAAAACAGGGAACACTACTTTTTTATCGATGTGCAGGTAAGGGGAGCGTATCCGTCTTATAGCAGACGTCTTTTTCAGGAAAAAGGGATTCATCTGGATATCACAGAGGAGGATGAACGGATTTTGGCTGAAAATACGGTAGATTATATCTCATTTAGCTACTATTCTTCCAGATTAACCAGTGCGGATCAGGAGTTAATGAAAAAGGCAACGGCGGGAAATGCGTTTGCGACATTAAAAAATCCCTACCTGCAGGAATCAGAGTGGGGATGGGCGATTGACCCTGTGGGACTTCGCATTACGATGAATGAACTGTATGACCGTTATCAGAAACCCCTGTTTATCGTAGAAAATGGTTTAGGAGCATTTGACCGGGTGGAAACAGACGGAAAGATTGAAGATGATTACCGGATTGATTATTTACAGAGACATATTGAGCAGATGAAAGAAGCTATGGAGGATGGTGTGGAGCTTATAGGGTATCTTGCCTGGGGCTGCATTGATCTGGTGTCTG
>JAFVAA010000503.1 GCA_017476305.1 Lachnospiraceae bacterium | reverse complement strand
GGCTCTATATACCATCTCTTATGAACAGATCCTGGAAGTAAGTCTGCTGCTGCAGCCGTCCGGCAGATATAAAATCCTGTCTATCCATCCGGTAAAAAAGTTAAGAAAAATTTAGGAAACGAGTGAAAGTGCAAGCACTTCATTCGTTTCCTGCAGGTTTGTAAGGAAACAGGTCAGCTCCCGATCAAGACCTGCTTTCCTTCAAAGGCAAATCCGTATTTGCGGATATTTTCCTTTGGAATGCCGAGTGCGACAAGCTCTGCCTCGTACCCCTTTTCTTCAATCTGCTTTAGTGCCTCCCTCACCGTATTCTCCAGATTCGTTTCCTTTTTTTTCTTTACCTTAAATTCCATAATATAGGCATTTCCTTCCTTCGCCTTTGGCCAGATCATCACATCATATCGCACAAAGCTCCTGCATCAGTCCTCTTTCCTGCGCAGTCAGTCTTTCGGACTCTGTCAAATAGGAAAACTGCCGGAAAAGCTCTCTAAGTATCACTGAAATTTGAAAAAAAGCGGAGTTTTTGTATGATAAAAGTATTCATTGCACAAATAAAAAACCTGCTAATATAAATTCTTCTGATCCTTCTTCACCTTTTTATACGTACTGTCCCAAATCGATTTAAACCGCTTTTTCGTAAAGCTGTCCTGTATGCCTAATCTGTCATACGTTTGTTCAAGCACCTCTTTTTTCGAAAGATACCCGTCATAAATGTCATACATCGTATCATACAGTAAACTGTCACGATACCGGTAAACCATATAGAAGTTTTTAAAGAGCTGCTTATGCTTCTTCATCTTCTTCTCTGCATAGTCACTGGTATGCTTTCCATTTTTTGTTATCACCCCTAAGTCCTTCATCTCCTGTAAAGCCCTTTTTCCAAACTCGCTGCTGCCAAACTTGTATCCGTTTTTCGCAAAGTAGACATTTATGAGCTTTTGAATCCCTTCAAATCCATATTCTTCTACCAAAACGTCCAGATTTTCCGTGCTGAGCGCGTAGCTTTTTGTGTAATAGGACGGAATATCATCCGTCGTTACCTCATTATAAGCAGATGCCAGTGTCGAAACCTCTACCTCATCCTCCATATGCATACTGACGTTCTGTGCATCATCATAATAACTGATATATACATTTCTATCCTTGTAATCCTGAATCACGGAAGAATAGGTGAGCTGATACATTGCCATCTGTTTTTCATAAATCTCCATATAAAACTCATCCATCTGACCCACTCTGTCCCATGAAAGATACTGATACCCTCCACCGGTTTCTTCTGCAATCTCTTCCAGGACATCCTCTGCGATGCCGCTGCCAATCCCTATCAGATAAATCGGCACCTTATACCTTTTTGCAACATCAATCACATCCTGCTCTGTATAATCCCTGGTCGAATCATATGCCTCATTGACTCCGTCGGTAAAGGCGATCACACATCTGGCACCCTTCGCCTTTGCCGTATAGAGAACAGAAGAATATAAAGATTCATAAAGTGCGGTACTTCCATGACAGATCAGATTGTTCACCGCACTCTGTATCGTACTGGAATCCGTGGTGAAAGCATTCTTTCTGGTATACACGGAAGAAAGCTCGGAAAGACCTAATCTCACATTGGAATGTACGCTTCCTGCAAAGTCACTGACAGCATTCTGCATATCGTAAAATACATCCTCCATACTGGTACTGACATCTGCCACCAGATCAATACTCAAATCTCCCTTATCCCTGATCTGTGAAATATCTACTGGCTCACACTTTTCCCAATTTTCGCCTACCTGCTCATAAATGGTAAAATCAGACAGCTTCCAGGTCAGGTTCTCCTCCTCCGACTGAAAATACAGCTGAATCTTTCCCTTTGTGGACACATCTGCCTGAGAATATGTACTGACCACTTCAGACGTATTCCGGACCTTCTGAAAACCGGCCTCTAACTCCTGAAAACCATCATAAGCTTCTTTTTCCTGTTTGTACTGCTTCGAAGAATAACTCTTTTCCACTTCTTCCTTCTTCTGTGCCAGCAGATAGCGTTCACAGCCGCTCCATTCCTCTATGTCATCCTTTGCCAGCTCCAGCCACTCTTGCCCGGATTCCTCATTTGCTTTGATGATTTTTTCCTGCAGCTCCTCGAAATCTTCTTCTAAAGATTCACAAGCCACCTCGTCAAATGTATCCAGGGCATCCTTAAACTTATCCCTTGTCTTTTCATACTGCCTTTCGTAATCATCCAGAATATACTGCCCCGATTTTTCCAATTCTTCTGTTATCTCATTATACTTCTCTAAATATCCCTCTACCTTTTCATTCATGCTGACAATCTTTTCCCTGATGGCAGCTAAATTTTCCTTTTCTCCCTCATATTTCCATATCTGGCGTTTAGCCGCAGCTTCCTCAGCTCCTGCCAGAACTTCCTCATATTCGTCCGCCAGATTTCCCAGCTGATATGCTTTCATACCTGCCTGAAATTCCCGGATTTCCCCGCGGAAATTTCTCGAAAGGATATGTACGATCACCCCGCCTGTAATACACAAAATCACCAATGCGGCTACGATTGGAATCCAGATTTTTTTCGCATTCCGCTTTTTTCCCGCAGGTGCAGTTTCTTCCTGCACAGGCATAGGTGGCACAGGTGGAAGCTGTCCTGTAAAATCCTGCATAAATTCAGGCTGATTATATCCAAAAGGCTGGTTCTGTTCCTGCCCCATTTGCGGGTTCCCCTGAGCACCTGCATAGATATTCTGATTCGGTATATGCGGGGAAGGTCCAGAAGCTGCCATCTGCTGTCCGTTCACCGGTGCTGCTGCGTCGTTTTCCAGTTTTGCCCCACAGTTCGTACAAAATTTCAACCCCTCTTCTACCCTTGAACCACATTGACTACAAAACATCTTTTGTCCTCCTCTTTCCGAAACTCTTTCCTGTTCTGGTACAAATAGTACATAATCTATATACAAAAAGTTAAAGCACGATTTTTATTTTAATATATCTCCCTGTTTTGTCAAGCCTCGGTCTTTTTCCCATTCTTCTTACCAGGCAAAAACGTGATTCTCCTTTCAAGACAAACAACCAGCTTATCCGTGGTTACATTGTACTACGGACAAACTGGTTTATGTAAAAATATTTATTGCATTTTCCGTGAGAGCGATGCCGGATACTTAGAATCATTCATCCAGAGATTTCTCATACTCCTTTACCTTTTGGGCAAAAATCTTATAGGCTGACGGCTGCCAGTGACAACCATCCCCCGCAGCATATTTGGATTTCAGATAACCGCCGGAATCCTTCATAAAGCCCGTATAGTCAAAGAAATGGGAATTCGTACTCTTTGCCAGGTTCTTTAGCATTTTATTCAGCTTCGGAAGTCTCTTAAAGCCGGACTGTTTGGAGCAT
>JAFVAA010000502.1 GCA_017476305.1 Lachnospiraceae bacterium | reverse complement strand
TATTTATGAGCAGGAGGGAGATACTGACAGCGAACGAATCCTGTATTATCTGATCGACCGGATGGATGAGGAGAGTGAGAGGAAAAAGAGACCGCTTTCGGCGGGAGAACGTGCAGAAATCATGGAGGATATTCTTTTGAAGATAACACCGGAAAATAAGATTAATCTGCTTCTGTCCGATGGGGAGTTGCTATATGTTCATACGAATTATAAAAAAAGCCTGCACATCCATAAAGCGAAGGATTCCGTTTTCTTTTCGACAAAGCCGCTTGACGAAGAGGATTGGGAAGAGCTGCCTTTAAATACGCTTTTGGTATTTAAGGAGGATTCCTTGATTTACGAGGGAAGGCAGCATGAAAATGAATTTTTCGATGATCCGGAGAAGCTGAAATATCTCTATTTGGATTTTGCGGGAATGTAGGATGAGCAGGCGAAAGTGTTTTTGAGGAGGAAAAAGGATGGCGAAGGAACATATTAATAGAGAAGTGGCATTTGAACTTTTAAAAAAATATAATAAAGAACCCTTTCATATCCAGCATGGTCTGACGGTAGATGGTATCATGAAGTGGTATGCGGCAGAGCTTGGCTATGCGGAGGATGCGGAGTTCTGGGGAATCGTGGGACTTTTGCATGATATTGACTTCGAGGAATATCCGGAAGAACACTGCATCAAGGCACCGGAGCTTTTAAGGGAAGCGGGCGTCGGAGAGGATATGATTCATGCGGTATGCAGCCATGGCTATGAGCTGACGGTGGATATAAAGCCGGAGCATGAGATGGAAAAAGTCCTCTATGCGGTGGACGAGCTTTCCGGACTGATCGGGGCGGCAGCACTGATGCGCCCGTCGAAAAGTGTGCAGGACATGGAAGTGAAGTCGGTGAAGAAAAAGTATAAAAGTAAAGGCTTTGCAGCGGGCTGCTCCAGAGAGGTGATCGAGCGCGGGGCAGAGCTTATGGGAGTCAGTTTAGAGGAGCTGATCGGAAAGACGATTTTAGCGATGCGAAGCTGCGAAAAGGAGGTAGCGGAGGTGGTAGAGGCGTTATAACAATGCCTGTGCAGTGTACAGATGGAAAGGACAGTGTTCATTGGGAGTTTTCATTAAGGAAAGCTCCCGTTTTTTTTCTTGCGGCAAAATCGTGATAGGTATATAATCAGAGCATATAGTAAATGGTTTGTGAAATTTTATGATTGGAACGGAGGAAAAGAATGGATCGATTAGACGACAGATATCTTGCAAGATTAGCCCAGCTCTACCCTACGATTGCCAGTGCATCCACGGAGATCATCAATCTGGCATCGATACTAAATCTCCCGAAAAGTACGGAGCATTTCCTGACGGATATTCATGGGGAGTATGAGGCCTTTTCCCATGTGCTTAGAAATGGTTCCGGTGCAGTCAGAAAAAAGCTGGATGAGGTGTTTGGTCATTCCCTGGAGAATAGGGAAATAAAGGAAGTGGAGACGCTCATTTACTATCCGACGGAGAAAATCGACCTGGTGAAAAAAG
>JAFVAA010000501.1 GCA_017476305.1 Lachnospiraceae bacterium | reverse complement strand
CATATTATTTTTAATATCTTCTCTTTTTATCATTCAGATTTCGTGATTATGCACAAATCCCATCTCTCTATTCTATGTTTTTTTGGCGATTTTTCTTCTTTTTTCTGGGTGAAATTGGTCAAAAAATTGACGAAACCCCAAAAAAATGGTAAAATGTACATGCAGTAGACAAATGGTAATCTTGTTCTAGTGAATAGTTCAGATAGAAAGGTAATAGGTGTAATATGAGTCAGACAGATATTAAAAAAGTTAAACTTTCTGTAGATAAAAACATTGGAAACCGCATAAAGATACGTGCAAATCGCGGCAGACACAAAATTGATATAACGGAAGGTGTCATCTGTGAGACATATCCAAGTATTTTCCTGATTGAAGTAGAAAATGAACTGGATGAAGGTACACAAAAAATTTCCTTTAGTTATACAGACGTATTAACAAAGGATGTACGTATGCAGCTCATTTAGTCAAGATGGGGACGATTTCTCTTCCTAATGTATCATGATATAAAATGATACCCCGATAAAATATGAGAGACTATTTTATCGGGGTATTTTTTCATTCCTTTTCATACAAAGCATTGCCGTTTTAGGTTCCAATCAGCTTCGACGCTTCAAAGTATATTCGATGTTTCGAATCATATTCGAATTGTAATCGTGGTACCAATTCCCTCCTCTGTGTCGATCTGCAGGGTTCCACCGAGTTCCTCGACATTGTGCGCAATCACATCCATGTCCACTCCGCGGCCGGAATATTCCTCCGGAATCTCTTTCGTAGTAAAACCGCTTTTTAACACCAGATCAATGATCTCGCTTTTCGTATATTCTTCTTCCGGCTTACGTAAAAGCCCTTCTTTTTTCGCTTTTTCCAAAATAGCCTTTTGGTTCATTCCCCTGCCGTCATCCTTCACACTGATCTCCAGATATCCATCCATCGTATGAAAGGTCAGAACAATAAGCCCCATCGGCGGCTTTCCAGCCCATTCCCTGCCATCCATATCTTCAATACCATGATCTACTGCATTTCTGACGACATGAATCAGTGCAGCAGATAATTTTTCCCGTATCTCATAATCCACAGGAGTTTCCTCGCCCTTGATCGTAAACTTCACATTTTTATGAAGCTTATCCGCGATCTCATCCACTACGATTTCCAGCTTTTTCGCAACAGGAACAAAATCCGTCTTATCCAAATGATGCTTCACATCTGCGAGTTCTTCACAAACCTCTTTCATTTTTCCTAACTGCTTCGCTGTCACCCTGCAAACCCCGTCATCATCCTGCGTATACTCTATATTGCTCAAAAGTCTTTGCAAATGTCTGACACCATTAAAAATTTTAACCTTTTCCCCTTCATCAATAATATACTTTTTTACCGCCTGTTCTTCTGTTTCCTCCGGCTTCTCCTCCACAGCTTCCGTCTTTTTCTCCTGCTGTGTCTCAGCCTCCTGGCTCGTCGTCTGCCCTGCAGCCATACCCGGGATATAGAAAAGCTGCCGTTTCTTTTTAGAAACCTTTTGCTGATAAGACTCCCTGTCATCCGCATTCATTCCAGCCTTTAATTCTTCCGTATACTCCTCGATCTGCTGCATCAGATCCTCTTCATAGGAAGCCGGAGAGCCGCCATCTGCCAGATTATCCGTCTGCTCCTCAAAATAATCCAGATATCCGTTAATAATCGTGGTAAAACGCTCGGTATCCTGAATCTGTTTTTCCTCACCTTTAAAGCAATACAAAAGACCTTCTAAATTTCTACTCAGCTCTGCCATTGGATCATACAGCATCATCGTAGAATCTGCTTTCAAGGTATGTACCCCGCGAAAAAGGCTCTGTACCACATCCTGATTATACTCCTTTTCCTTTCTGGCCGTAACCATACACTTACGCATATCCTGTAAAATATCATTGCACTCATCAAAAAAGAGATCCATCATTGGATCCAATTTATCATCCCCTATCTATTCTCACATTTTAGCTGTTTCTGTACTTTATTGAAAATCTCCATAATCGAAGGATCAAACTGCACTCCGGTATCCTTTTGCATAATTTCTAAACTCTCCTCAAATGAAAATGCTTCTCTATAGCTTCTCTTTCGATTCAATACGTCAAAACAATCAATAATCTTGACAATTCGTGCAGAAAGCGGAATTTCTTCTCCCTTCAGACCATATGGATAACCGCTTCCGTCCCAGTTCTCATGATGATATTTTGCAATCTCCACTGCCATCTTCATAAAATCGTTATGTGCGCATGTTTCGTAAATCTGCTCTAAAATTTCCGCACCACCACTCGGATGTTTGTGGATTTCTTCCCATTCCTCCTCAGACAGTTCAGAAGTCTTCGCCTGAATAGAGTCGTCTACATTCAAATATCCGATATCATGCAGCCTGGACGCTAACTCGATCACATCTATAAATGCCGTGGTAATAATCTTATCGAACTTCGGAGAAAGCTGTAAACTAATCGCCAGCAAACGACTATTTTTACTCACGGTGTCCAAATGATCGCCGTAAGCATCCTCCTTTGCAGCTACCAGCATGGAAATCGCCTGTAAAAGATTCTTCTGCTCCTCTGCGACCAGATGGATCTGGTCACTGACCATTTTATGAAGCCTGCGGTTATAGGATTCCATCTCATGCTGCATCTGGGACATTTTCAAATGCGTCGCCAGCCTCACCTCCAGCTCTGCCTTCTCAAACGGTTTCGCAATATAATCCACTGCCCCCAGCTGAAACCCTTTCACTTTATCATCCACCGAATCTAAAGCAGAGATAAATATGATCGGAATCTCTCTGGTCTTAACATTTGATTTTAGCATAGCACAATACTCGAATCCTGAAATATCCGGCATCGTAATATCTAACAGGATCAAATCCGGCAATTTCTTTTCAATGGCATTCTGTGCGGCCTTTACGCTGATTACAGGCCGTGGCATATATCCTAATTCCTTTATCATTTCTGACAAAAGAACCAAATTAGCCGATACATCGTCAACAATAAGGATATTGGGACGATTTGCAAGTACGGAATCACTCATCCCTTACACCTCCAAACTCTTTCTTCTATTCCTGTCATCCGTTATTCCTTTCAAAATTCTCAATCGCTTCTTTTAAATTTTCATACTCCTGCATGGAAATATCATGATCGCCCCGCCTCAGAGTCATCTGCAGACGAAACGTCTTTCTTTTTAAGTCCGCATCATCCTCTAAAAGCTTCTTCAAAATCTCTGCAATTCCATTTGCCCGTTCCCAGTTCTCCATCTCTATGCAAAGCACCAGTTTTACCAGATTTGCATTTACTTCCTTCAAATTTTCTTCAGAACCCAGCTGATACATGACCTCCGTATCCTCCATCTCCGGAGCCTCCATACCGCCAAAATGAAATGCAAAATTTTCTTCTGCCGGCTTTTCTTCAGAATTTGTCTCAGCCTGTGCCTCCTGCTCGTTTACCTTTCCTACACGAACAGAAAAAGAAAACGTACTTCCTTTTCCCTTTTCACTTTCTACATTTACATTTCCACCCATCATCTGTACCAGCTGCTTTACAATGCTAAGACCTAAGCCTGTACCGCCAAACTTTCTGGTAATGGACGCATCCACCTGTGAAAAGCTTTTAAATAATTTATCCTTTTCCTCATCAGAAATTCCAATCCCGGAATCAATGACCATGAAGAACAATTCTAATTCCTCTTCAAAGGTCATGCTCAGAATGACATTAACAACGATCTGTCCCCGTTCCGTAAACTTCGTAGCATTGGATAAAAGATTATTCAGGCACTGCGTAATACGAAGCTCATCCCCAATGACCTCTGCCGGAATATCCTTCGAAACATTACAGACCAGCTTTAACCCCTTTTCATCAATCGTCGCCTGATGTGTCTTTACTATTTTATTCATCATGCTGTAAAAGTTAAACTTACGATTTTCAATGGTAAATTTCCCTGCCTGCAGCTTCGAAAAATCCAAAATATCGTTGATGATCTGTGTAATATTATTGCAGCAATGCGTAATCAGCTCTACCGTTTCCCGCTGTTCACTGGTAAGGTCTGTATCTAACATATTCATCGCCAGACCTAAAATTCCATTAATCGGTGTTCGAAGCTCATGTGTCACATTCGCTACCATCTCATTTCTTTCCTTATGCGCTACTTCGATTTCCTCTTTTGCATTATTTAACTTCCGCATTGCATCCTGCTCTGAAATCAGGCTGCTTG
>JAFVAA010000500.1 GCA_017476305.1 Lachnospiraceae bacterium | reverse complement strand
CCCTTCTATGAAAACCGTGCTAAGCCTTTGATTTTAAACCACTTTTACGGTTGTATGAATTGTTATATCTGATAAGTCATTTTTCTGTGAATAGTAACAATGGTGTAGTCAATCAAGACTACTTGATCTATTAGTTTCTATATATGATTGATAACTATAAGAAGGAGTTCTTCCTTCATCAGAGGTTATCAGTAAATAATAATCATGTCTGAGGGTTTCCCATAGACAACCAGACTTACATAAGATATCATCTCTATGGATAGGACAAAGAATGTATTTCTCCTAGAGAAAGCAGCTCCTGCTGTCCCATACTCATGATTAAGTCAATTAGTCCATTCATCAGGGGTTTATGATTCGGCTGGTTGGAAGCCTTCAGGCCATACCCGTATCATCCGCTAGGCTGTGTACCTGATGCATGATGTTTTCATCTACAAAAATGGATTCCTATCCGGAAAGGAGCTTTACTATGTCAAAGGATTTTTTTAACAGGGATAATCTTTTCCTCTCTGTCGGCATGGATGTCGATCGCACTTCCCGACCAGACATTCCACGGAAAACCATTTAAGATCATCCATTCGGATACTGCTTCTTTAGAAACGGCTGTCGCCAGAATAAAAGAAGCAGAAGAGTCATATTCCATGAAAAGCCGCATTTTCCTGGAATCAACGGGCATTTATCATTACCCACTCTTCTGCTATCTTCGTGATAAAGGTTTTAATGTCTCCATCATTAATCCTATCATCACTAAGAATAGCACAAATATCAACATAAGAAAAGTACATAATGACCGTTTTGATTCAAAAAAAGCTGCACTGGTCGGTCTGAAACCGGACCTGAAGGTCTCCCTGATGCCATCAGACCTTGCCCTGGATATGCGGAACCTATGCAGGGAATATTACGACCTGATGGATGACCGGTGCGCTTATGTCCACAAGTTACAGGGTGAACTGCGTATGGTATTTCCACAGTTCATAGGCATTTTTTCCAAAGTGACTACAAATTCTGCCATGACATTGCTGGAAACATACAATTCACCGGATGCATTCTTAAGCGCAGACAAAGAGGAGATCATAAAATCAATCCGCTCCACATCGCGTTTTGGACTTACCTATGCTTCTGGGAAGTATGATGCTATCATAAAGGCTGCCTCAGATGCAAAAATCTTCGGATAATCTGTTCCAAGCAACTATGCCCGGATCAAAATATACATCCGCTTTATCCGCCAGTATGATAAAGAAATCAAAAAGATCCTTGAAGCCATGCACACCCTTGCAGACGAAAATGGAACTGCTGATTTTGTGAAACAGATCCATCTTCTCGAAACAATCAGGGGGATCGGATTTCTTTCAGCAGCATCCCTGATGGGTGAGATCAGAGATTTCTCTGCATTCCGCTCGCCAAGACAGCTGTTCGCATACTTCGGGCTTGATCCGGCTGTAAAAGAATCCGGTAAATTCAAAGGCACCAAGATAAGCATGTCAAAACGTGGTTCAAACATTGCTCGCAGGGTGCTCCATATTGCAGCAGTAAACAACATTGGCAAAGCAAAAAATGGTTCTGTCAAAAATCCAGTCCTGCATGATTATTATTCAAGCAAATGCCAGAGCAAACCAAAACTTGTAGCACTTGGTGCGGTCATGCATAAGATCTGCAACTATGTATTTGCTGTCCTTCGTGACGAAAAGCCTTTTACCATCATCACTCCGGAAGAACATCAGGCAGACTATATGCAGTCCAGATTAAAAAAGACTGCATAACATTCTGATTGCGTATACAAGCTGTGTTGCCATTTTCAAAAAACACTTCTAAAATGGCTTGTTTGCTGTACCTTTTTTTAACAAAATAAAAATTTCAAAATTTTCATTTTAGGTATTGACAATTCTTAGCTGGACTTTCTCCGCTCTGGTTTTGAATTTTTGGCATTAAAAAAGCCGGCTGGCTTTTGCATTTTCATTCCAATCGGCTTCTTTATTTTTGCATTTTCTATTTTTAATTTCATTTTTGACTGCATGATTTATTTCACCGCAAACAAACTGTTCTTTATTTCTTTTACCTGACTGATCGGATACCCACAAAAATCAGCAATGGCTTCCGCTGTTTTTCCGCTGTTCAGCATATCCGTAATCTTTTCTTTATCTCTCTCCTGCCTGCCTTCCTGTCTGCCTTGTCGCCTGCCTTCTTCTTTGAACATCTGCATGGTTTCTTCTTCGTTATATTCCGTAATACACATACTCTGCACCTCCGTTCGGTTCTCCATCAGAAACTCTCTGATAGAAAAATCTTCCGGCATTTCATCCAATGCCCTGTCTACTGCTTCCTCAATCCCCATTCCGCTCCGTCTGTTTTCTCTGATTTTCTCAATGAACCATGCGTATTCTGACAAAGGCTTGCACGATTCCATGAGCATTTTATTCCTGCCTTTGTTGATGTTTAACATCCGTACTTTGACGGAAATATCAGATACTCCCTCCCTGAGTTCCTCCGGAAAAGCATCTTTTAATTCCAATATGGCATCATCTTCCTTTTCTTCCGTTCCGTTATAAAAAACGATCAGCTTCGGTACAGGAAGTGTCACCAGCTTGCTTCCAT
>JAFVAA010000499.1 GCA_017476305.1 Lachnospiraceae bacterium | reverse complement strand
CTGGCAGAACTGTGAGCTCCGGCTTGCTGTACTTGGTTGTTCCAGAGTGATTTTAAATTTGTGGCAGATTATTTCGTACAGATGCGGAAGAACAGGCATTATATACCATCGGAAGAAACCATCCATCATGTGGATGCGATATTGAAGATGATGGCAGTGCTGACTGGAAATAGAAAATTTGAGGATGCACAGAACCGGGCAGGGTATAAGGATAGAAAGGAAAAGGTGGTAAGTATGAGGACTTTTTTAGATGATGCATGGGATGAAGGGATGGAAAAGGGCTTGGAACAGGGCGTGGAGCGGGGGTTGATGGAACACTTGATTCGGCAGGTATATAAAAAAATGCTTCGTGGTCAGGAGCCGGCGCAGATTGCGATGGAAACAGAAGAGGAGGAGGAAACCGTTCAGAAGATTTATGATGTCATCAACCATTCCCTGCCGGAATTTGATATGAAAAAGGTATATCTGGAACTGAAGGAGAAGAAACTGGAAACGGTATAAACATCGGAAGTTTTTTCTGCAGATCAGTAAGTGCAGAGTGTTAGCCGGAATGATTATCAGGGAGAGTGAGAGATGAGGGAGAAGATGGAAGTAAATGGGACCGAGTACAGCATCGAAAAACTGCTTGGTCATGGAAAAGGCGGTTATTCCTATCTTGTAGAAGCTGACGGAAAGTCAGTTGTGTTAAAGCAGATTCATCATGAACCATGTGACTATTATTGTTTTGGAAACAAGATTGAAGCAGAGCGTAATGATTATGGGCGGTTGAAGGCTGCAGGAATAAGGATTCCGGCGATGATAGCAATTGATTTGGAAAAGGAGCGGATCGTAAAGGAATATATTCGCGGAAAAACGGTTTTTGAATATGTTTGTGATGGGATTTCCGTGGAGCATTATCTGGAGCAGGTTCGGGAGATGGCGGCATTGGCAGAAAAAGCGGGACTCAATATCGATTATTTTCCTACGAATTTTGTCATACAGGATGATTTGCTCTGGTACATAGATTATGAATGTAACAGCTATATGGATGAGTGGAATTTCGAAAACTGGGGAATCAAATACTGGTCGAGGACTGCTGAGTTTGAGGAGTATTTAAATCAGCAGATTTGACAATCGGCCGTTCTTTTATTATACTCAGTAATGGAATCAAATAAAAGTTCTACAGCAGTAGACTTGTTTTGCAGCTGGAAAAGAAAGGAGATTTTAAAATGGATATCAAAGCAAAGGTGGATGAGATCGTTTCAAAGGTAAAGGGAAATCCGGATCTGATGAATGATTTTAAAAAGGATCCGGAAAAAACAGTAGAGGGAATCATTGGGATGGATATTCCGGATGGAGCGGTAGACCAGGTAGTAAACGGGGTGAAGGCTGCTCTCGCCGGAGACAGGCTTGGTGGAGTGGCTGATAAAATCAAGGGATTATTTTAGGCTGTCATTTGTATGATCTTAAAGTACTCTGGATAAGTAACATCAGCCAGTGATGACATATAAAATAAATATGGAAGATTATCGGCATATTTTCTTCTCTTCGGGCATACAGATAGTTAGGAATGTTTCGAAGGGAGGATTTTTAATGTCTGATTTTAACGTATATATGGATCTGGCAGAGCGGACAAATGGCGAATTTTATATCGGTGTCTGTGGTCCGGTCAGAACAGGAAAATCTACATTTATCAAAAGGTTTATGGAGCAGATGGTGATTCCGGGAATTCAGGATGAGCATGACAGAAACCGGGCGATTGATGAATTGCCGCAGTCTGCAGATGGAAAGACGATTATGACGACGGAACCGAAGTTTATTCCGAAAGAGGCAGTTTCGATTGCGCTAAACGGGGAACAGGGGGTAAAGGTTCGTCTGATCGATTGTGTAGGATACATCGTGAAGGATGCAGCGGGACTATACGAGGAGGATGGCGAGCGGATGGTCATGACGCCCTGGTCAGAGGAAAAGATGCCTTTTGCCAAGGCTGCGGAATATGGTACGAGAAAGGTGATATTTGATCATTCTACGATTGGGATGGTAGTGACAACAGATGGAAGTATTGGGGAAATTCCCAGAGAATCCTATCTGGATGCCGAGGAAAAAACGATACGGGAGTTAAAGAGTATAGGAAAACCGTTTGTAGTCATTTTAAATACTACGAGACCATACAGTGAAGAAACAAAGGCTCTGGCAGACCAGATGCAGGAGGAATATCAGGTATCGGTGCTTCCCGTAAACTGTAATCAGCTTCGGGAGGAGGACATTAAAAAAATAATGACGGGAATTTTAGAGGCATTCCCGGTAAAGCAGTTAGCGTTTCATCTGCCAAAGTGGGTGGAAATGCTTCCGAGAGAGCATTGGTTAAAGCAGGAGCTGATTGAGAAGGCGAGAAATCTTTTAGGAAAAATCTCGAAGCTGGGAGATGTGACGGAGGAAAACTTTCAGATAGAAAGTGATATGATACGGGAATTTAAGTTAGCAGATATGGGTATGGAAAGCGGTGTGGTACATATTGATGCTCTGTTCGATGACAGCAGGTATTACCAGATTTTAAGCGAGCTTGTCGGTACGGAAATCGAAGGAGAGTATCATTTGATTCGTCTTTTAAAGGATTACGTTTCCAAAAAGGATGAAATCGAAAAGATGACTGGTGCATGGAATGATGTACATAGAAAGGGATATGGAGTCATCACACCGGGCATTGAGGATATTGTGATTGATGAACCGGAACTGATTCGCCATGGTAATAAATACGGAGTAAAGCTTCGGGCTGTCAGCCCTTCCGTACATTTGATCCAGGCAAACATTGAAACAGAAATTGCGCCAATCGTAGGGACACAGCAGCAGGCAGAGGATCTGATCCAGTATATTTCCGGGCAGAATACGGAGAAACAGGAAAGTATCTGGGAAACGAATATTTTTGGGAAAACAGTACAGCAGCTGGTGGAGGAAGGAATGGAGTCAAAGGTCAGCAGACTTTCAGATGAAAGCCAGTTAAAGCTTCAGGATACATTACAGAAGGTGATCAATGACAGCAATGGCGGTCTGGTATGTATTATTATTTGATGTTCATATATTATTTGTATACCATAAAGAATTCTACAGCTGTGGAAAGCTCGACGGAAAACCGCCAGTCGGGCTTTTTTTCTGCATTTTTCTACATTTTCCCCCAAAATATGCGCATTTTTTTAATAACGGTATTGACAAAAGAAAAAAATCTT
This sequence comes from Lachnospiraceae bacterium, assembly GCA_017476305.1. Lineage (GTDB taxonomy): Bacteria > Bacillota > Clostridia > Lachnospirales > Lachnospiraceae > Butyribacter. The sequence continues at coordinate 417 of JAFVAA010000499.1, read as the reverse complement.
GCTATACTTTTCCTTGCAACTTGTAATAGTTTTGTAATATTTGCTTGAATTCGTGTGAAGAAATGGGGAGAAATCATGAAAAAACATAGTTTAAAGCTTATAGCGACAGGGGTTATCTTTTCTGTGGGCATTACGAGTTTTTCAATGTTTATGCCGAATCTGCCATCTTTGGTTTCAGCCGGAGCTGCAAGTGCGATAGAGGAAAAGCCACTTGCCGGAATTACGATTTCGTTAGAACGTTATTGTGAATCAGTGGTAGAGAGCAGGGCAGAAGCGGCGCGCGAAGCGGAAGAACAGGCGCAGGAGGTTGCGTTGGTTGAAGCGGGTTCTTTAGCAGAGACTACAAGTGTAGAAAGCACTGCTGCTCCGGAGGGACAGGCAGAGCAGACGGAGGCGCAGACAGAGTCTGAGGAGGAG
>JAFVAA010000498.1 GCA_017476305.1 Lachnospiraceae bacterium | reverse complement strand
CGATGGGCCTGTAGATATAGAGGAAGCTGCATTTACGGATGTAGCGACAGGAAAGATGATCAATTCCGGCTTTTTGACCGGACTTTCGGTAGAGGAAGCGAAGGAAAAGGTAAAGGATTTTCTGGAGGAAAAGAAGATTGGAAACAGGAAAGTCAACTACAAGCTGCGTGACTGGGTTTTTTCCAGACAGCGTTACTGGGGAGAGCCGATTCCTATTGTAAACTGTGAGAAGTGCGGGACAGTGGCGATTGATGAGAGTGAGCTTCCGCTTCTTTTACCGGAGGTAGAGAGCTATATGCCGACGGATAATGGCGAATCTCCTCTGGCTGCTATGACAGATTGGGTAAATACGACCTGTCCGTGCTGTGGCGGTCCTGCAAAGAGAGAAACGGATACGATGCCTCAGTGGGCTGGTTCTTCCTGGTATTTTCTCCGCTATACGGATCCGAAAAATACAGAAGCACTGGCAAGTCCGGAGGCACTGAAATACTGGCTTCCGGTAGATTGGTACAATGGAGGCATGGAGCATACGACACTTCACCTTCTGTATTCCCGTTTCTGGCATAAGTTTTTATATGATGAGAAAGTCGTGCCGACACCGGAGCCATATCAGAAGCGTACTTCCCATGGTATGATTCTGGGAGAAAACGGGGAAAAGATGAGTAAATCCCGTGGCAATGTGGTCAATCCGGATGATATCGTGGGAGACTATGGTGCAGATACACTCCGTACTTATGAAATGTTCATCGGAGCTTTTGATCTGAGTGCCTCCTGGTCAGAGGACGGTGTGAAGGGCTGCAGACGTTTCTTAGAGCGCGTGTGGAAGCTGCAGACGATTCTTACAGAGGAAACCGGATATTCCGGGGACCTGGAAGTAAAAATGCACCAGACCATTAAAAAGGTCAGTCATGACTTTGAAAATCTGAAATTTAATACGGCGATTGCTGCGATGATGGCACTGATCAATGATTTCTATAAGAAAAATGAAGTGACCTTAGGAGAGTATAAAACGCTGCTTACTCTGTTAAATCCGGTGGCACCTCATATTACGGAGGAGCTGTGGGAGATCATCGGCGGCACGGGAAAGGTCTATGAGCAGACCTGGCCGGAGTACGAGGAGGCAAAGACCGAAGAAGCGACGGTAGAGATTGCAGTTCAGATCAATGGAAAGACAAAGACCACGATAAATATCGGGAAAGAGGATCCGAAGGAAGATGTCCTTCGGAAAGCAAAGGAGGCACTTGGAGATAAGCTTTCCGGAAACATTATCAAAGAGATTTATGTACCGGGACGTATCGTAAACATTGTGGCAAAGTAAACGCAGAGGAAAAAGCAGCGGATAGAAAAAGAAAAGAAAAATATGCCGACAGCTCCCTGGTGGGGTATCAAATTATGTCGGCATATTCTTTATATTCCGGATAAAGCGTATCGTGCTCAGGAGAAAGAAAAGAACAGCGATTCCGGCGGTGAGAGGAAAGACGAAAGCGTGATCCTTTGCCGGAAACAGCTCCAGACCTTCATGAAGTGTGAGAATGCCAAAAATCATGAAGATAAAGAAGGCAGCAATGTTTAAAAGATGTGCCGGTGTTTTTCCTTTTAGCAGGAGACAGATGATGATGCCTAAAACGTCAGCTGAAAAAAGACCGACGGAACAGGCAAGCCATACTACGAGTGCAGACTGTAAGCCTTCGTTTGCGCCAAAGGTAATGGCAGTAAGCTGTGTTTTATCACCGAGCTCTGCGACAAAAAAGGTAGAGAAAACGGCTAAGAAAGCAAAGGATATTTTACTTTTTTTCGTTTCCTCCTCTTCCTCATCATCAAAGTCTAATGAGGTAAAGGCAAAAAAAAGAAAAGCTGCTGCTGCAATCAGCCGGATGAGCCAGAGAGGAATATATCCGCTGATCAGCCCCCCGGCTAAAACGGCGATTCCGTTTAAAACCAGAATAGCAAGGGCAGTTCCTGCAAGAATATCCTTTAATTTATATTTCGAAGTCAGGGCGACGAGCATCAGCTGTGTTTTATCACCCATTTCTGCGATAAAGACAGTGAACATGATTTTGAAAAATAAAAGCATGGTTGCCTCCTGTGAATCACTGTCATTTAGTTAAGAATTTCGAACGGAAACTGCACTCTGTATATTTGTTTCAGAGACACGCTCCCGCTTGATTCGGCTACGCAGCGGTACATAAAGCACCAAAATACGGTGCTTAAGTACCGGCGGCCTCATACAGTCTCTTACACAAATATACAGATTACAGTTTCCTG
>JAFVAA010000497.1 GCA_017476305.1 Lachnospiraceae bacterium | reverse complement strand
TCACAGGAAACAGCATCTGCTGTTTCCCTGCCTCCCCGGCGAGGGGGCAGGGGTCAAGGGGGTGCATCCCCATTGCGGGTTTGGGCAGAGCCCAAGATACCACAAAATGTAGTAGGCTTTCACACCAAACAGCGAATAACCGAAATTTTTAATAATGAATTTTTAAAGCATGATAGAATTATGGCACAAGAGGAGTTTGACTTCCTGATTTCTAAAAGTGTTTCCGCTAAGGATGTGTGATTCTATATATCAGCCTTCATTTCATACATAAGAAGAACCGGATTAAACACAGATTCTAGTAAGACCATAAAACTATCGGCATTCCAAAAAAGGAGTCCGAAATGAGACAAGATATAAAAACAGAAGAAATTCAAAAATCACAAAAACTTAGAAGAAAGGGTACAATCCGAAAAACAATTTTCACTTCATCCAAACCAATCAAAATTTAGCAGGGGAAGTGGTAGAAAATATTATTCACTCTTTAAGGTGTTACCTCTTTAGAAATTTCATCAATCTAAATTAGGAGATTCCGGTTCGCCTCAGTTAAAGGATTTTGGTGTCCAGATTAAAAATAATAAGGTAAGTCAGGCGAGGTGTTCTGGAAAAGCTTCACCAAGACGATACTAGTACTTCGTACGGGTATGGGAAAAAGCATCACCGAAGTCCAAAAGGAGCATGCGATGCATACCAGAATTGAAAAAAGTGAAAGACTGTGATAGAATAAAGCTGAGAACAATAGACTTTAAGATAGATAGAATTATGAGAGGGGGAATAAAATATGTTTGAAATTATAGATAGTTCAGAAATAGTTTCATATGATAACGCTAAATCGCAATATCGTGGTTATGTTATTTTAATGAAGGATAGTAGTAAAAAGCATGGTTATGTATATGCTGTGTCAGACTACACTGATCTTTACAGATTAACAGAACTACAGCAAAAATTTCATAAAGAGGGTGTTGAAACTACGAAATTACATCCGGATAACGGAAATAATTATTCACTGATTAACACAGGATGGGGAATATTATGATATACAAAGAGCTATTTGATAAGAATTCATTTGAGGTTAAATTTAGAATAGAGGATAATGGACACAACCCGTGTAATAGCTCGATCTTTCTTTCGGACGAAATAAAAATTGATACGGGAGCTGATTTAACTGTATTTCCTGCAAGAGATTTATTTCCTGAAGATATAACCGTAAGTAAATTTACTGATTGGCTACAGAATAATGACAAAGTCATTGGAATTAAGTCCGGTCACTATAATAAAAGATGTTTATTTGGTTTTTCTAATAAAGGTGTTAATAAAAATGCAGATGCAATCATGTCATATGCATATCAAGTGGAAAAATTTACCCTGGTTTTGGAAGATGGGGAATTGGAATTAGGGAGTGTTCCCATAACAATATCCTTTAATGAAGGATTCCAAAGACCTTTATTGGGTAAAGATCTTTTAAGCCTGATAAATTTTAAGATTGACAATGATATGCATTTTTTAGAGTTTGAGGAAACGGAGAAACTTATTTCGATTAAACAAGAATAGTGCCCCATTAACACGCCCTATTTCACCATTTAATGAAGAGGATCATGACTGAATCAGAAGACAGGAGTTCAAAAACGAGAAAAGATGTATTTAATATCTGCTTATTTTGATGAGAAGAGTGGTAAAATGATTTCCGAATATATAGAGCGAATTGCAGAAAAAACCGGAAACACCTTTATGACGAAAAATCAGGTGCCGCCACACCTTACGATTTCCTCTTTGGAGGCGAGAGGAGAAGATGTTTTGCTGCCACATTTTGAAGGATTGCAGATGAAAGCGGAGATTTCTGTTTTCTTTGCCACTGTGGGGATGTTTTTTCCCTATGTGATTTATCTGGCACCGGTTTTAAATGAACAGCTGCTAAATTTATCAAAATGGATTTATAAAAGCTTTTGCGAAATACCCGATGTGCAGATTAGTAGATTTTATAAGCCCTTCCAGTGGTTTCCGCATGTGACATTGGGAAAAACATTGTCACAGGAAGAAATGCGGATTGCTTTTGAAGTGATGCAAAATAGCTTTGTGCCATTTGAAGGAAGGATTGTTTCGCTGGGGCTGGCAAAGGTAAATCCACATGAGGATTTATGTATGATAGTGCCGGGCAGACAGGGCAGTTGATGGAAGGGAAAACAGAAATAATATGTAATTTTGTAAACGGAGGTAGAATATGACAGAAAATATCAGTGTAAATACGCAGAGCAGTATCCGAATCGGAGGGAGTAAGATTTTTTATTTTGATCCATTAGGCATCAGTGGGGAGCCGCAGGATGCGGATGTGGTTTTTATTACCCATGACCATGGGGATCATTTTTCTCCCGGAGATATTCGAAGGATAAAAAAGGCAGATACGAAGCTTGTAGCACCGGAAAGGATGAGAAAGCAGGTGCTCAGGGATTCCGGGATAGAGGAAAAGAAAATTATTTTTGTGAAACCGGAACAGAAGCTTTCTGTTTTGGATGGATATACGGTGGAGACTATTCCGGCCTATAATAATACAAAGTCCTTTCACCCGAAGCAGAACGGGTGGTGTGGCTATGTACTGACGATAGATGGCATCCGGTATTACATTGCCGGAGATATGGATGATACAAAGGAGGCCAGGGAGGTCCAGTGTGATGTTGCACTTGTCCCGATTGGCGGAACCTATACGATGACTGCGAGGGAGGCAGCAGCCTTTATCAATGTAATCAGACCGAAGGTGGCAATTCCGACACATTATGGCAGTATCGTAGGAAGGCCGGAGGATGGGGAGCTTTTTAAAAGTCTGGTAGATCCGGAAATAGAGGTGGAATTTCGATTGTAAATACGGTTAATATTCATGGTCAAAATTTTAATTTTGATTTAAAAATTAGGGATGGAAGAAAAAAACACTTGACAGGATAGGTTTATTGTTATAAACTTGGTTTATGATAATAAACCTATCCTTTATCCTTTTATGGAAAATTAGCAGTAGAAAAGTATGCTTTGAAACAGTTTCTTAAGGGATAAAGGAGAGGAGGCGCAGTCTGCGCAGAAAAGAGGGTGTTATGGAATATTTAAAGCTATGTGACAGTGATTATCGTTTTATGTGTGTGGTATGGGAGCATGCACCGGTAAATTCGGGAGAGCTTGTAAAGCTCTGTGAAAAGAGCCTGGGGTGGAAAAAATCAACGACGTATACGACACTTCGAAAGCTCTGTCAGAAAGGGTATCTGAAAAATGAGAATGCCACAGTTTCCGTTTTGATTGCGAAAGAACGGGTGCAGGCAGAGGAATCGGCGTATTTTGTGGAGAGAACCTTTGAAGGCTCATTGCCTGGATTTTTAACCGCCTTTCTGGGAAACAGGAAGATTTCCGAGGAGGAGGCAGAGCGGATTAAAAAGCTGATTGATGAGCATATGTAAAGGACAATTATCAGATTTCATAATGTGTTGAAAGATGCTATGGGAGGAAATTATGTTTGAGGCGTTTCTTACGGTTTTATCGATGAGTATTACTGCAGTTCCTGCAATCCTTTGTGTCCTTTTGGTACGTGGCATTTTTTTATGCCGTATGCCGAGAAAATATGCATATTTTTTATGGGGCGTGGTCTTTCTAAGGCTGATTTGTCCTGTATTTTTAAGTTCCCCATTTAGCTTGTATCATTCTTCCGGTATGAAATCGCCTTCCGAGGTGGAGAAGGAGATTTCCGGCCGCCTGGATTCTTTTTTACAAGCTTCTGATGGAGAAGAAGCTGGAGACATGAGAAAAGAGGGAACAGCTAAAGAAGTTCGCGGACAGGAAAATGGATCAGGAGAACTTTTGCAGCAGAAGGACTTTTTAGGACAGTTCCGGACGAACGGAAATTTACAGGGGAATGGATTGGAAAATGAAAATGCAGTGCGCTCTCAGGGAGAACTTTTTGAAAATATTTTGAAGAATAGAAATACCGGACTGGAGAAAAATTCTTCTTCGGATGGACTTTCGTTTTCCGGTGATTATCCGAAAAAGGAAAATCAGGTTTTAGGGAAAGAGGAGAGGGGAGCTTCCCTGTTACGGAAGGTATTATCTGCAGCCTGTGTGGTGTGGGGGATTGGTGTAGTTCTTCTTTTGGGCTGGCAGCTTTTTTGCGTCATCCATTTTAAAAGGAGACTAAAAAAAGCGGTTCTCTATGAGAACAATATTTATGAATGTGAAAATATTCCGACACCATTTGTGATGGGAGTGCTTGTACCGAAAATTTATCTTCCGTTTCATATGGAGGAGAGGGAGCGGGAATATATTTTGCTGCATGAAAAACATCATATCCAAAGGCGTGATTATCTGATTAAGCTTTTGGCACTTCTTTTGACATGTGTGTATTGGTTTCATCCACTGGTATGGATTTCCTATTTTCTGATGATTCGGGATATGGAGATGAGCTGTGACGAATTTGTTTTAAAAAATGTGAAAGAGGATATTCGAAAATTTTATAGTAGATCTCTTTTGGGTTTTGCTGTAAATAAAAGGAATATGACGATGGGGGTTTTAGCATTCGGTGAGTCGGATGTGGAGAGGAGAGTGAAAAACGTGTTAAATTTTAAAAAGCATGGGAAGTGGATTGGTGCGTTGGCAGTGGTTCTGATCTTATCCATCAGTGTGATCTGTCTGACGGATGCAAAGACAGGAGAAAAGGCAAAAAGAGGAAAAAATAATACTGCAGACCATAGGAAAAATACGTCAAAAAATAAAAATGTGATTTCAGAAAAAGACGATATATTGAATGACGAAGGCCTTTATGAGCGTGTGCTTTCCAGGACTACCATTTCAAACTATGAGGTTTGTATCTCCTATGTGTCCAAAACGAAAATTCCGAAAGAAGAGGAGATTGCTAACGGGAAGTATGAGGGGGATTTTTGGATTCGCACCTATTATGCAGGTGAAAATTCAGCTTCTGACGGGGAAAATCATCTGAACTCAGAGGAGACGGAGAGAATGGTTCGTGAAAAGGAACCGGAAAAATCCTATCCGTCTAAAACATATCATTATGATGAGAAGAAGGATGAGAAAAATGCAGATTCCGATACGACGGATTATACCTTTGAGGTAAAGGCAGATGGGATGCAGGAAGATTCAAGGGAGTATGGCTATCCGACAGACTTTTATTCCTACAAAGATACGGAGGAGGAAAAGGATACGACAGATTACACCTTTGACACGAGTAGAAATTCTGAGGGAGATACGAAAATGGCTGTAGACTCCTATAAGCTGAGCGGATATGTATATTCTCTGCCGACGGGAGCATTTAAGCTGCATGTGGCGGATTATGACGGGGATGGTGCGAAAACGGAGTTTGCACTTGGTCAGGAGGTGGAAGCCTATGAAAAAAAGGGAACACTTAGAAAATATGCTTTTTTTGGAGTGAATGACGATGGAATGATTTTTCACTATCAAACGACCTGGGACTCTGGTCTTTATATGATGGATGAAGAAATCTCTCCGGCATTATCTGTGACAAACGGTTCGATTGAAGCAACCGTTCTTGTGGATTTGGTGACAAACGGTTCGACTGAAGCAGTTGTTCCGGCAGAGAAAACGGAATTAGAGGCTACGAAGTCTTCGGATATCGGGCAGTTGAAAAATGTCACATTGGGGATTGAATTAGTGCTTGAAAATGCGGATGAGATGCAAAAGGACAAAGCAGGAAGAAGGATTTTAACCGGACTGAAAAGTACCATGCCGGGAAATGTAGTAGAGGAAATCGAAAAAAATGGTTATATTACGGTGAGCTGTGCAGGGAATGAGAAATGTTATCTTGTGAGAGACTATGGTGGGGAAGATCATTCTTTATGGAAGGATATGAGAATCGATTGTCTGTGGATGGGGGACAGGTTTGTAAATTATTCCTGCTTTATAGGGGGGATAGCAGATGGTCTGAAGGAGGTTAATGCCTCTGAAAAAAAAGAAGCAGTAATGGCTTTTGCAAAGGCATATCTGGAGCGGAATCTTCGGTTGGAGGATATTGTACAAACGGAATCGGATGTCAATGGGGTTTCTTCGTTTACGGATCCGGATGGTGGTTCCTACGAGGTTTGGAGAGGAATGGTGACATCCTATCTGTCACCATCTCTCATGAAAGATGAGACAGAGATTGCGGAAGAAGCGATTTCGAATGCAATTTATTTTAAAAATTTAGATGTCTATATCTGTCCGGAATGGGCACGTTATATGAAACGTGTGGAAACGGGCGATGAAAATTTAGGTGAAGTAAGCTGGATGGATGAGATAGGCGGTTTCGATGTCACCTTGCGTTTTTGGAGAGAGGAGCATGCAAAAAAATCCTATCGGCCTGCGTTTAAAAAGACAGGTGGAAAGGATTTGTGGAGTATTATTGTATCGGATGGAAAAGCGGAACGACAGATTGAAATTTATCCGGCAGCTTCGGAAAATGGTGAGAAAATGTTTACATTGGAATGGGAGTTTTACGGGGTTCATTTTTTCATGTATGCGAAGAATGGAGAGGATTATACCAGCCTGGCAAAATGTGCAGCAGCAATGATGGAGAAGTGGTATAAAAAAATGTAATGCTGAAATAATAGGTAACGTAGTAATAAAGCAATCGAGAAACAGGGGATTTGCAGGTTGCTTTTCAGAAATTA
>JAFVAA010000496.1 GCA_017476305.1 Lachnospiraceae bacterium | reverse complement strand
GACCGCCCCATTACTGTACACATTTAAAATCGTACATTGGTCATAGGAGCAGATATATCCTGTCCGGGTGGTCAAAGAGCTTGTCGTATATGTATTCAGATTTCCGGAATATCTGGTATAGCAGACCATCGGTACCCTGTTAGTCTCAGTGGCTGCCTTTGCTTTTTGCAGACCCATGGTACCATTTCCAAGTATTCCCGGCATTTGAACTCCCGTTACCGTTACTGCCAGTGCCAATACTGCTCCTGAAACTGCCTTTTTCAATTTCTTTAAAATTTTCTTCCTCATAATACTCACCTTTCCTTTCTGGTCTCCTGATCCGTCTGTCAAATCTTGCATCAAACGGAAATCCCTGTGCTTAATAAAGTCCGGATATTACTGATGTCGGATCAATTCTGGTTCCATTTTTCCGAAGCTCAAAGTGCAGATGAACCCCGCTGGCATTTCCCGTCTGCCCGATATATCCGATAATTTCTCCTTTTCGTACATATTTGGTTCCACAGCTTAACGTACCCTCTGAACCGCTCACCTGTCTGGTATTATAGCTCTGTATGTATAAATAGCTATTTCCTACGAATCTGTTCAAATGACAATATTTTGCATTATATACACCATTGGAAGACCGAAACTCTATAAAATTTCCATAGCTGGTCAGTTTGCAGACACCACTGAGAAGTCTGTATGCCTGTTTATAAGTAACGGTGCCATCTGCAATTGCATAAACGGGAGTAGCTGTCGAAACTCCTATATTGATATCATGAAAACCGTACCAGCCATTATCATATGTCTTCCTGTTAAATCTGCAGCCGGACGGAACCGGTGAACCTAAATCGGTGTTATTATTCGCTGCCGGAGCTACTGTCACAGTTTGCTGCTGTGAATAGATATACGCATTTGCATTCGATGTCGTGATAAACGCATATTTATAGCCGCCGGATACCGGGTATTTTACCTGTGTATAGCTGCCATAGGTTCCAAGCACCTTCACTGTATCATTTGCATCAATATATCCATACGAAGCACCACCCGGTCTTTTATAAGTAGTCACTCTGCCTCTGGCTCTGTAATCATTTCCTGTCGTTCCGGTCAAGATTGCACCAGTCGGAATATAGCCTGTTTTCGTTCCCCGGGAAACCGGATAAGTGACCCTGCAATATCTTCCTGTCACATCCTGTACCGTAAGTTCATCCGAACCAAAGATCGTTCCATATCTGGAGCTTAGACAACTATTTGAATACACCGTAGTGTTTCCAGAGGAAATCGTATAGCATTTTCGCGTCGCCGCATCCGCATCCTTCCTTCCACCAAATACGAACGCTCCTGCTGCTACTGCCACCAATGCCCCAAAGAGCATTCCCTTTTTAAAAAATTTCCTTTTCATAGTCATCACCTTTTCCTTTCTTTTTGCTTTCTTTTCAAATGCTTCTTTCTCACTGTAAATTTCATTTCTTCTCATAAAAATACACCTCCATCATTATTTTCATTTTTTTAATCTCTTTATTTTTGAGTTCATACTGCCTTTTAGAATTTTCATTACCAAAAGAGGTTTTTGCTTTCTGAACTCTTAACTTGTATTCAGTAT
>JAFVAA010000495.1 GCA_017476305.1 Lachnospiraceae bacterium | reverse complement strand
CTTCGTATTCACCTTTCTCATAAGCGGCTCAAAAAATACTGCAGTGAAGCGGGGATTCCCTATCGCAGCAGCCACAAAATCAGATTTTATGTGGCATCTACCGCATATAACGGAGAAAACCTTACCGCCATAAGTAGGATGATGGGACACAGCAATACCGCTACCACGCTTCATTATCTCCGAGACACAATACAGGATGAGGACTACTCAGGGTTATTTGCTAAGTTGGGAACAAAGAATATATAGCTACAATGAATTCTCAAAAAATACGTACCCCTTAGCAGATACAAAACAAAAATTATGCTTTATATCTATCAAGCTACACATTAAAAATCAAAAAGCAGCAAAACCAAGGTGTAAAGCCACTTTCCAAAGACGGTTTGCATCGGTTTGCACTACCGCACCAAAAATAAAAGTGCCACAAGCAGTTTATTTACGCTGATTGTAGCACTTTATAACGAACGGAGAAGGAGGGATTTGAACCCTCGCGCCGCTATTAACGACCTACTCCCTTTCCAGGGGAGCCCCTTCAGCCTCTTGGGTACTTCTCCAAGCTGATTTACAAAAAAAAGAAGCGGAGAGGGTGGGATTCGAACCCACGTGCCCTTGCGGACAAACGGTTTTCAAGACCGCCTCGTTATGACCACTTCGATACCTCTCCGTATTCCATATAGTGCAGTTCATTTTTCAACACTGCCTTATTAATATACCACTTTATCTCCGATTCGTCAAGTATTTTTTTACAAAAGTTTGACCCCTTTTTTACCTGCATGCCCTTCCAAATCTGTCCTCTCCCACCGCCAGATTTGGAACCGCATTCAAACTATAATCTGCCAAATGCCCTTTCAAAAATTCATAATACCCCTGCACTGCGATCATCACCGCATTATCTGTACAGTAGACCGGCGAAGGATAGCAAAGGGAAAGTCCTTCCTTCTCACAAGCCTCTTTCATCGCAGCCCGGAGTCTGGAGTTTGCCGCCACACCACCTGCCACAGCAATCCTTTTCTCACCTGACCTTTTTGCGGCAGCCACCGCTCTTTCCACCAGCACATCGACGACAGCCTCCTGAAAAGAAGCAGCCACATCTGCCCTGTTCACTTCCATCTGCTTCATCTCGCACTGGTTCAGATAATTCAGCACCGCTGACTTCACCCCGGAAAAGCTAAAATCAAACTCCGCTCCCGAAATCTTCGCCCGCGGAAAATCAATCGCCGAAGGATTTCCCTCCTTCGCAGCCTTATCAATCTTCGGTCCACCGGGATATCCAAGCCCGATGGCTCTCGCCACTTTATCAAAAGCTTCTCCTGCTGCGTCATCATGCGTCCTGCCAATCACCTCAAACCGGTCATAATCCATCACGCGCACTAAATGCGTATGCCCTCCGGATACCACCAGACAGAGGAACGGCGGCTCTAAATCCGGGTACTCGATATAGTTCGCCGCGATATGCCCCTCGATATGATGCACCGGCACCAAAGGCTTTTCCGCAGCATAGGCAATCGCCTTTGCAGCCCCCACTCCCACCAGAAGAGCTCCAACTAATCCCGGACCATATGTTACGCTGATCGCATCCATTCTTTCCAAAGGCACTTTCGCTTCCCTAAGAGCCTCATCAATCACCTGCGTAATCTTCTCTATATGCTTTCTGGAAGCGATTTCCGGAACCACTCCGCCATACAGGGTATGAATATCAATCTGTGAATAGATCACATTCGAAAGCACCGTTCTTCCATTCTTCACCACTGCTGCTGCCGTCTCATCACAAGAACTTTCAATCCCTAAAATATATGTTTCTTCCATCTTACTTACTCCCGCCTACTGTACTCCCGCATCGATCGCATCCTGCTGCGTAGCGGACTTCCAGCCTAAAATCTTCCATCTTTTATTTTCATCCCTTCTACACATAAAGCTCTCAAAAAAAGTCGAAGACTTTCCGCTCTTTTTCGTATGTACTGCAACGACGACCGTAGCATACCTTTTCTTATCCTTCCCTTTCTCCACTTTGACAGAATCGTATTTTTCCACCACAGCAGAAACAATCGTCTCGCCTCCGCGATTCTCCTTGTCCTTCTTAAATGTCTCTAACATTTTTTCTTCAGAATTTTTTTCCTCTGCCAGCATCTCCTCATCATAAAGCTTCCGGAGCTGCTTCATCAGCTTGGTAAGATCCTCATCGGAGGCCTTTTTATTGTACATGTATTTATTAAAACGCCAATACAGCTTCACTACCTCTGTCGGTGTTTCCGGATAGGCATTTTCCAGATCTCTTTCCTGTAAAATTTCCACCTCATCTGCTTTCGTACTTTTCCCTCTGTTATTCATCATGAAAAATACCCCCAGAATCAGAGCTGCCGCCACCAGAATCGCAGCAAAAGCACCCACTATTTTTGTTGTTTTACTATTCATATCTCTCACATCCCTTTCTCAATTCCTTATGATTCATCCGATTTTATATTTTCATCCGTTTTATATTTTCATCCCATTCTTTATTCCTCATCCTCCGGATATACCAGAGTACAGCTTTTTCCATCCTTTCCCGGAAATGCATTCGGAAAAATCCTTTTCACAGGCCTCATATAAGCAGATGGCCGGAGCAGTGACGGACTGTAATGTGTCAGCCACATTTCCTTCACCTCTGCCTCCTTCGCTACCGTGGCAGCCTCTAAAAACGTCATATGCTTTTTTTCCTCTGCCTTTCCCTGATCCTCTTCCTCCCCATACATTCCTTCACAAATAAAAAGGTCTGAATTCCTTGCATGGGCAACGATGCTTTTCACTGGTCTGGTATCCGTGCAATACGTCAGCTTAATTCCGGTTCTCGGCTCCCCAATCACCATATCCGGCGTATACACCCTTCCCCCGGCCTCTATGGTCTCTCCATGCTGCAGACGGTTCCAGAACATCATCGGTACTTCATTTTCCTTCGCCTTTTCTATGTAAAATTTCCCGCCTCTGGGAATTTCCAGAGTATAACCATAGCATGTCACATTATGCTGCACCCGAAACGCCGTCAGATGATAGCCCTGAAGCTCTAAGACCTCTTCCGCTTTCGTCAGTTCTATGAACTTTAACGGAAACGGCAATCCTGGCGCTATGACGCGAAGACTGTTCACCACCTTTTCAAGCCCCTTTGGACCAATCAGTGTCACAGGCTCTTTCCTGTCCGAATTTCCCATAGAAAGCAACAGTCCCGGCAAACCACTGATATGGTCGCCATGAAAATGCGTAAAGCAAATGGTATCAATCGGATTCACGCTCCAGCCCTTTTCCCTGATCGCCACCTGCGTCCCCTCACCGCAATCAATCAAAAGACTGCTCCCCGCAAAACGGGTCATGAGTGCCGTGAGCCACCTGCCCGGCAGCGGCATCATGCCACTCGTTCCCAATAAACAAACATCTAACATATAAAAACCTTTCCTTAAAGCAAAATAGTGATGTATGACACATCGGCACAAAAAGGATATGTCCACATCACTATTCAGTATATCATAACTTTATTATTTTTCCAACTACAATTCTGTGACTTCTGTAATCTCCACCGGGATCGCAAAACGGGAAATCATCTCATCATAGCATTCTTCACAGAGTACAAAGGAATGCAAAACCGCATCCTTCTGCGAAAAATATCCCCATTGCTTTTTTGCCTCAAAAGCATCTTCTTTTAAAATATCATTTTCTACCTTTAATTTTTTCCCGCATTGATTACAAAATATTTCTTTCGTTTCCTGCATCATTCTCCTCCTCTCTTAAAAGATGCAGGGAACTGTGTTTCCATTCACCTGTGATTTCCTGCCCTGACATCATTTAATCAAACTGAAGCATCTTCTTGAAAACCTCTATTTTTTTCAGAAAACAGAACCTTTTCTTTCTTCTGAAAAAAATAATGATTTTCTTTTGATGTTCTAAATATAGTATACCTTGTTCCATCCTTCCTGTATAGTGGAAATCATTGGATGCATTTCTTCATCAGAAGCGCATCTTCCACAGGTTCGGAATAATATCTTTTTCGGATGCCAATTTTTTCAAACCCAAGCATTTCGTACAGATGAATCGCAGAAGCATTTGATGCACGAACCTCTAATATGACCTTTTCTATCTGCCTTTTTCCCAAGAGAAGAAATGCTTCTTCTAACAGCTTTCTCCCAATGCCGTTTTTCCGCATTTTCTCCTCCACCAGCATATTGCATAAATCTGCAGACTCAAATGAAAAAAAGAATCCGCAATATCCAATCACAGCTCCCGCAGCCTCTGCCACCAGATATAACGTCTGCTCCGAATGCAATGCATCCAAAAAACTTTTCTCACTCCACGGTTTTGAAAAACAGGCATTTTCCAAAGAAAGGACCTGCGCCAGATCCTCCTCATTCATCCGCCGTATTTTTATTTCAGACTTTTCCATAGCAAACCCCTTTATCCGATTCCCTCTTTCCGCTTTTCGCTCCGCTCCCGTTCTGCCTGTGATTTTCTCAAATAGACCGGTCTGTGTGTCATCGCATCCTCTATCCTTCCCTCGGAATAGTAAGCTGCTCCCAAAACTGCAATCGCCGCAGCACTCTGCCTGTTCAAATGTGCCGGTGCAAATGTATAGGAAACCTTCACCTCCCTGCGAATCGTCTCTTCCTGCACAGACACTCCGTCTCCTAAAAAAATCACCCGTTTCCCGGTCTCATTGACAGCCGAAAGAATTTCCATAATGTCTGCTGCTTCCTGCGGAATGCAGACCGTGAGCCGTCCCTCATCCAACTGATATAATCCGGTATACACCTGATTTCTTCGGGCATCCATCATCGGACAGACAAGCCCTTCTGTCCCTGCCAGCCGATAGGCAAGTCCCTCCAGTGTCGGTACCGCGATCACCGGTTTTCCCAGAACATAGGCAATCCCCTTTGCCGTGGAGGAGCCAATCCGAAGTCCCGTAAAGGAACCCGGTCCCGCCGCCACTGCTACTGCATCCAGTTCTCCCTTTTCTATCCCGGACATTTTTATCACCTGATCGATCATCGGAAGCAAGGTCTGGGAATGTGTTTTCTTATTATTAACCGTAAACTCTGAAACCACCGTATCATCCACGAGAACTGCAGCCGATGCCACCAGCCCTGAACTGTCCATCCCTAAAATTTTCATAGCTCTCCTCCCAAAATCCGAATCCTGCGAAAATCAAATCCTCTTTCTAAATCCTTTTCTATTTTTACGGAAATACAGCCTTCCGGCAGAATTTCACGAATCAGATCCGCCCATTCTATCAGGCAAACACCATTTCCATAAAAATAATCCTCATAACCGATCTCATCCATTTCTTCGATATCAGAAATGCGGTAAACATCAAAGTGATAAAACGGAAGCCTTCCGCTCTCATAAATGCTGACAATCGTAAAGGTAGGACTTGAAATCGGCTCTGCCACTCCCAGCCCCTTTCCAAGTCCCTTTGAAAATACAGTCTTTCCCACCCCCAGATCTCCATCCAGCAAAAAAATTTCTCCCCCTTTGCACTTCTCCCCGAGAGATGCCCCGAGAGCAAACGTCTCCTGTTCCGAATCACTCGTCCATATTTTCTCCGTCATTCTTTTCTCCACTTTCTCTCTTTTCTTCCTGCACCTCAGGTTCCGGTTCGTAATCCTTATATCTTTCCATACCTTCCTTCACCAGCTGAACAATGTCGGCAAACTGCCCTCCACACTCGTCCTTCGGAAAAATGAACGCTCTGACCGGTGACATATAAAGATAGATGGCACTTTTTAAATATACCGCCTTTCTGATCTCATACCAGGGAACCTCCACACTGTTCTCTCCCTGACGAATCTCGATTTTATCTTCCGTCAGTGTATAGGAAAGCACATCATTGATATCTTTGCTTTTCCGAACCTGCTTCCTGCACTTGAAATACAGAAGAATCGGCTGGATCACAGGAAACAAAAGTGCCACCAAAAGAAGCACAAACAAGGTCGATGTCTCCACTTTTCCGAGATTCAAAAGGAAAAAGAGAAAACTCCCCAAACTGATCAGCAAACTAAAAACTCCCGAAAAACTGAAATAAGTATGATGCAGTGTATATATGTACAAATCCTTTGCCTTTAATTTTATACTAAAATTCATCTTACGCATACGCTTCCTCCATATAAACATTTAAGTAATACGTTACTTTCCAGTCAGGCTCCAAGCATCCGGTGCCGACATCACGAAAGCTTACATGCATGTGTGGGCTTTAACCCACTGCCTATTATATCCAAAACTGTAAAAAAAAACAATATACCTTTCGGCTCATTTATGATAAAATAAAGTCGCAAGCGACTTTATCATGCAAATTTGCAAAACCAGCAATTTTCTGTTATGTCCAATAGGCGTGGACATTTTTATGATAAAATAAAGCCGTAAACGGCTTTATCATGCAAATTTGCAGAAACAGCAAATTTGTGTTATGCGCAGAAAACGTGCGCAATAAATATGATAAAATCACATTTAAGCAGAGGGGGGAGCCTATGAAAAAAATGGAAAGGAACGAAGACCTGCCGGTACAGAACATGGAAGCTATGGAAGTGATCACACCTTCCTATGAAATAGATGTTTTGGAACAGCAGCTGCAGGACGAAATTGATTTTGTCAAGCTCACAGAACTATGCGAACTTTTACGGGATGATATCCGGGATATTTTTAATTCCTGCGGTTTATATTTTCGGATTTTTTCAAGGGTGAAATCTCCGAATTCCATCGCTAAAAAATTGCAGCGTGGAAAATACGGCACTCCTGAAAATCCGAAAAAGATCCAGGATCTTATCGGACTTCGTGTCGTCCTTTATTATTTTGACGACATCAGCATCGGCAGGGAAATCATGGAATCTACATTTCAGCTTTTGGGAGACTGGGCACGTGCCCGTTTTAAAATCAATGAATTCAAAGCCACAAAAACAAACGGGGTCTTCCGTCTTCCTATGGAATATTTTAAGCTTTATAAAAAGGAACCTTGGAGTTTCCCGATCGACACCACCTTCGAACTGCAGTTTCGTACTGTCTTTTTTGAAGGCTGGCATGAAATCGAACATGATATGCGCTATAAAAGCATGCTGTCCGATCAGGAGTTCTGGAAAGGAAGCGAAGAACTGTCCCGTATATTGAACTGTATTTTAGCAAACCTGGAGTTAAATGACTGGTCCCTGGTAAAGCTCTTCGATGAATTGTCCTATAAGCATTTTAAAAGTGGGAACTGGGATCTGATGTTAAAGAGCAAATTTCGGATCCATCTCAACAACGAAGAACCTCTGGATCCGGAAATCATAAAACTCCTGAATGATGACTATTCCCTTGCAAAGCAGTTTTTCAAAGCAAAGCGAAGGACTCTGATCATGGAACTTTTACGCATTGATCATCCGCAGAT
>JAFVAA010000494.1 GCA_017476305.1 Lachnospiraceae bacterium | reverse complement strand
TGGGCGTTACCCGGACACGCAGATTATCTGGATCACGGGGGATAAGGATTTCGCTTCGGTGGCGATCCGCAGGCACATCCATGATTTTATCGTCAGACCGTTTACTGAAGAACGGTTTGCTAAATCCGTAAAGGATGTGCTACCGAAGTGTCCACACAGGTATGAGTGGCATTTTTCACCAGGAAAGCGGCTGCGTGGACGAGTGGTATAGCAGGGGCGATATGTTTTGCGTCTATTGGGATTCAAGTCAGACAGCATATCGTAGAAGGACAGTATCCGTCTGCAAAACGGATAAGCGAGAGTTTTCACCATGTGGTAGAGGAGCAGGAGGAAGTACAGCTCTTTGCGAATATGGAAGCATTTGAAGCATGGCTGTCCATGTATACCGGTTCAGGGGACAGAATTAGAGAGTTTATTGAAAAAACTGAGAAAATGCAGATGTTCTTTACAACACTAGACAGGTATCGGACTGCATATCACGGTAAATGGTTTAAAAAAGCATAATCATAACCTTTATAAAAAGCTTGGAGCGACAAACCGGGCAGAGGCAGAAAGAAAAGCAGAGAAAGCAGAGAAATTAGGATTAGTGTTTCGGGACTAATATTCATGCTGCAGAGTGGCAGGAACAGAAAATTTATTTGCAGGATAGAGGACTTTGATTACAAAATGGAGGAAACAAAATGATCTGGCTTTATATATTTGCATTTTTTCTTTCCGTGGTTCTGCTGGTGATGATCAGTGCGGGAACAAAAAGATATAATAATACTTTTTATATTTTATGCGCTGCAACGATCGTGGTAGTGGATTTCGGATACTGGCAGAGAGCGGCTGCAAAAAATCTCTGGGAGGCACTTTTAGCAAACCGGATCAGTTATCTGGACGGAACCTTTTTGACATTTTTTATGCTTTTGGCTTTGGCGGAATTTTGTGGAATCCGGATTCCCAAGTGGCTTTTGGGAGTCCTTTTCAGCATGAGTTCTTTTGTTTTGGGACTGGTATTCACGGGAGGATATCAGGGGATTTATTATAAAGAGGTTTCCATGATCAGGCTTCATGGTATTTCGTCTCTGGAAAAGGTGTATGGTCCGGCACATACCTTTTATTATATTTTGCTTGGTATCTATGTGCTGTTAATGACAGGGATTTTGCTCTATGCGGTTTTTCATAAGGAACGGTATTCCTATATCAATATTCTGCTCTTTTTCTGCATCGTATTCAGCTGTGTTCTTGTATATGTCGTAGAGATACTTGCAGATCTGGATATCACGCTTTTACCGTTCGCCTATGTGCTGATGGAGGTTTTTCTGTATCTTCTGTTCCGGCGCATGAATATGTATGATATTACGGCGAATGCGGCAAATGTCCGTAATGAAAAAGGGCAGTACGCTTATATTGTTTTTAATGCTGCAAGAAAGTTTATGGGATGTAATGAAAAGGCAGAGGAATTTTTTGAGGAGCTTGGAAGGCAGAAAATTGACTATCTGTTCCCGAAATCAGAAACATTTTTAAATGAGGAGTTTGACAGATGGATTTATGACTTTGAGCGGGGAAATGCTTCTTCTAAGTATATAGAGCGTGACGGTAGGATTTTGTACTGTACACTGAATCATTTTAAAGAAGGGCAGCGGGGAAAAAGGCACGGATATCTGATCGAGGTATATGATGATACCGGGAGACAGAACCATATGCGTGAGATACAGCAGATGAATGAAAAGCTTTCCAGACTGGCAGAGGAGGCAGACAAGGCAAATCGTGCGAAAAGTGAATTTTTAGCGAGTATATCACATGAACTCAGGACTCCGATCAATGCGGTTCTGG
>JAFVAA010000493.1 GCA_017476305.1 Lachnospiraceae bacterium | reverse complement strand
TGATCCATGAAAATGATATCATACCGCTTTTCCTGTGCAAGCAGAATACCTTCCGGACCACTCGCCGCACAATCCGGTCTAATCCCATATGGTTTCAGAACTCCTCTCGCTACTTTTAGGTTCATTCCATTATCATCGACCACTAAAATCTTTGCTTTCGGTGCTGAAAACTCCACTTCAAATGCCTTGACGACCGTATTCTGAAGCATTCTGCCTAAATCGCCAATTCCATTCCATCCTTCTACCTCGCTCAGGATGGAAAAGGCAAACGTACTTCCCTTACCGTACACACTGCTTACAGAAAGCTCGCCATCCATCATCTTCACCAGTCTCTGGCAGATGGCAAGCCCCAGACCGGTTCCCTCTATGGAGCGGTTCCGTTTCGTATCCACCTGGGTAAAGCTTTCAAAAATATTCTGTATATCCTCTTCTTTGATCCCGATTCCCGAATCTCTTACCTCTACATGAAGCCGACACAGGGACATCGAAAGCTTTTCGAAATCCATAAACAGGGTAATGCTTCCCTCCTGTGTGAATTTCACTGCATTATTTAACAAATTGATCAGAATCTGCTTTACCCGCACCTCATCACCGAACAGGGCATCCGGAAGATCCTTTGAAATCTCTAAATTCAGTGCTACATCCTTATTCTGCAGACGTATTTTTATCATCGTCACCACATCATGGATAAGGGATGCCAGACTATAGGACTCCTCTATGATTTCCATTTTTCCGGACTCTATCTTTGAAAAATCTAAAATGTCATTGATGATTGCAATCAGAGACTTTGACGCTGATTTTATCATCGCTGCATTTTCCTTTGCAGCCTCATCGTCGCTGTCACGCAGGATGAACTCTGCCATACCATTGATTGCATTCATCGGAGTACGGATCTCATGAGACATATTTGCCAAAAAATTGCTTTTTGCCTTATCTGCATTTTCTGCGCGTTCCATCGCCTCTATGTACTCTGTCATGTCCACGAAAAGAATATTTAACCCTTTGATTTCCTCTGTCTCATCCATATAAAAATTTACTTCTACGCGAAATTTTTTTTCCTTCTCCTCCATAACAGTGTTCATCAGATAGGAAATATCCTTTTTTTCCCGAAGACATCCTTCACACGTTGTTATAAATTTATCTAAATCCTCCTTTGGAATGACCTGGGAAAATGCATCATAAAGCCGTATCCCTTCTTTGATTTCGTCCCTTTTTCGTAATGAAATACGGCAAAATTCTTCCGATGCCATCACCGTTTCCAAATTTTCATTTGTCATCACCAGAATATACGGTGATGATTTTAAAAGCTGGTCATTGTAACAGATCTGCCTGTGGTTCTCCCTTTGAATATAGCTCTGAATACGAGTCACCTGCTCATTTAAGCCACGAAGCATCTCACTTTCATGGCGAAATCTTTTATTTTCCCTCGTAAGCCTTTTAATCTGTTTTTCTAATGCCCTTATTTCGTCCTCTTCTTCCATAGGCGACCTCCGTTCTGTCGTGATGAAACTACCTCCCTCAGGAACTGCAGATTAATCATTTGCTCAATTTTCTTGCAGAACACCTGAAACACAAGTGTTTCACAAGAAAAACCGGCAAATTTAATTATCTACAGTTCCTAAGCTGATTCCTTTGGGCTGCATCTGCTTATCAGAATGCTAATAACGTAAATGTTGAATTATGAAACACATTGATATCCTTCTCTTCCCCTATATTGACCGGACACAGCTCCCCATAGGAATACATCCCAAACACCGAAGTATTATCTGAAATCTGTTTTTTATAGCCTTCTGCCTCCACTGCAGCATCTCCTCCTAATGCCAGAAGTCTGGCAGCACATGAGGTACAGAGAATCGTATGATATTCTTCGTCTTCCTTTTCCAGACAGGAAAGAATCGTCCGAAATGCCTGTTCCACCGTGGTCTGAACATCCTCTTTGCTCAAAACGCCCACCTCTAAGGATGTGCCTTCCGGTACTCCTCCTAAGAAAATCCCGCTCCCTTTCTCCTGATCCAGCATAAAAAGATTCCGGGTTACCTCGACCTCCACTCCGTCCTTCTTTTTCAGGGTTGCTATAAAAGGAGATAATACATAATCCGATGTCACCTGTGTTTTTTTCGAACCCATTCCGGCCTGTGTCAATGCATCTAAAAAGATAGAATTTCCTAACCGGAACACCTGATTATCCCTGGAGTCCGTTACTTCATAGGAGATATTCGCTTTATTCGAGATGGACTTCACACAGAGATATTTCGGAGCGATATTTCCGGAAATCAGCACCATGACCTGCGCTGCCGTCTCGCTTTTTTCATTAAAGTAAACCCGGTGTCTTTCGAAATTGAACTGATCGGAAGCCAATGCCCCATAGACCGGCACATCGGCACCTGCTGCCTCGATTGCATCTATGATATCATCTCCTACCAGACCATCTATAATCACGCTGTAGGAAAGTACGACCTTTTCCTTTTCCGGCAGGCCGGAGGAAAGTCTTTCATATGTATCTTTGATTTTTTCCATATAATTTTCTGCCGTCAGTTCCGTAGTAATATCTGCTGCAAAGGTACACTCATCCGAAGTCATGATCATCATGGAAATTCCGGTTTCCTTGCACCCCATATTTCCCACCAGTGCTGCCAGGGCTGTCGTTCCAAAGATTGGAAAGCTCCACTTCTCTGCCAGGCAGCGGTAAAACTCCTCGTACACCTCTAACTCCTCATCTGCAAAGATGATTCCAATGCTGTTTTTTTCGAACACAAAATCCTCTGCCTGTTCAAAAAGCTCCTCTGCCGCCTCTTCCGGCTCGTCAATCTCCTCGGTATATAGTACAATTGATTTCATAGTCTTCTCCTTTTTCTCCATTCTATAACTGCCCGATGTCTCCGGCACCTGCGGTTACTCTGTTTTTACTGCTATTTTACCCTATTTTCACCTGGATTTCAACTTTATGTTTATCCAGGATAGCACATCATTTTTTTCTTATATTATCAGCTATGAATTTTAGGAAGAAAACTTTTTCGAAATTCATCCTGTCCGATTGTATATATATCTTTATAGAGCCATCCTTTAAACTTCTCTAAATCAAACAAAACATGATTTTCTGATATTTTGGCCAATTCTCCCACTTTCTCCTTGAAACGTTCAAAAGAAGCACTATCATTTTCTTTTTGACTTTCGTCATCCAGACCGTCCTGATAGACAACAAAAAGTGCAGAGCTTTTCGCCATTGTTTCCAACGAATATTTTCCTCCTAAAAACAATTGAGCCAAATACATACTGTCAAAAGTTTTTGATGCCAACTGATGATAGGTAATCTTTGATTTTCTGGCATTCTTAAATTCCATAAACACAAACCGATGATCTTCTGTCATTAAAAAAGCATCCACAGAGGCCGGGTATTTCTTTTTAGAACGATAGGTTTTTCCTAAATCCTCGGCATAATAATCAAGCGAATACACTTCTGTTTCATCATCTATTAAAGCTTTTCCTGAATCGCTTTTTGAACATTCTGCAATCGTTTTTTTATATTTTTTCATCTTCTGACTCATCTGTTTCCCCTCATTTCTAATATTCTATCAAATAGTAAACGAATTAAGAGGTTGCACTTAAATGCGTTTACTATAAATAATCTAACGGTTTATACAGAAGCTTGTAAATCTCCTCCGTACACCCTGTAACATCCTTTGCCACATACATTCCTTCCTCATTCGATTCCATAAGATAATACCGTCCCATATCTTTCCTGTCATAATCAGCCAAGGCTACTTCTATCGCTCTGATAAAATATGGGCTATGGGAATTGACAAGTAATTGAATACCTAATTCTCGATTTAATAACACCAGTATTTTTGCATATTTAATTTGCCAATCCGGATGCAAATTCGTTTCCGGCTCATCTATAAGTAAAATACTGCTTTTTCCAAGTGTTCCGTTCTCTAACATCCTCTGAACAACCAAAAGATTTTTCATCCCCGAAGCTACATTTTCCATATGAAAGCTCGCTTCTAATAAATCATCCCGATAAAGGATGCTTCCAAACTCTCTCTTTTTCAACTTCCCATGCAAAATATCCGTAAAAATGGATTGTAGCTTTTCGCTATTTTCTTCTATATCATTATACTCCTCAAACAACATATCCATATCCATATCAACCTGAAGAGCATTTCTAAGTTCCTGGCTGAAAAAATTTCTTCTATCAGCAAAATCCATAAAATGACTCGTATTTAAATACCAGACATTTTTCCTAAAATCCGAAAACATTTTAAAATCATCCAATTGATTATGATTAAAATGAAAAAATGAAATTTCTCCACCTGTCTCTATCTCCGTGCTTCCAATCTCCTGATATTTTCTGGAATTCACATCACCGGAAAAAACATTCCGAATTGTTCGATTTAAAATAAATTTTTGATAATCTTTCTCCTTTGTTTTTAATATCTTCTCATAAGCCTGATAAAGCTTCTTTATCTGCCTGACATAGTGTTCTTCAAAGTTTTCGTTATTTTCCTCGAAAAGTATGTTATGAATTTCATACTCTCCCTTTATCTCCTCAGCAGCTTTTTGAAAAAAGGAAAAAAAAGCTTCATAGTCTATCATCGTTTTTTCCAAATCCTGATTATTCAAAAAGAGTTCTAAAAAATTTTCCAAATCTTCATTTCCAAGCAAAAAAGAAAAACCATTTTCATTTAATGCCTGATCCATGCTTTTCTTTCTCTCCAAATCAATTTTTCCTTTTATATCGTAATTAGCATTCAAAAGTCCATATACCGCCTTAAGAATCGTACTTTTCCCACTATTATTAAATCCTCCGATCACTGTAATTCCATTCATCTCTATATCAGAATTACTGATTAAACCAATATTTTTAATGCGTATTTTCATACAATCCTCCAATTTTTTCTGATTTCCAAATAAAATGTATTAATATAGCAAACTTATATTTTTAAAATTTTTATATCTTAATTATATCAAAAAATATTCTTCATGTAAACATTATATATTCATCTTTTCTGTGATAGAAAAAAGCTGCAGACACAGAATCCTTTTGCCAGCAGCTTTTTTATTCCTGAAAAGCATCAAATATTCTATTCCATACCTGTATTATTTTAAATCCTCATAGGTAAGCTCTCTGATATCCCCTTCATACTTCGTTCCATCTGGGCGCACTATGGTAATCTTTTTCGAAGCCTCATAGTGCTCTTCCACACCATCTGCTGCATAAACCGCATCCTTTTTCGGTTTCATGAAAACCTCCATCTCCATAAAATAGATTCCATCCATAAGCTTTTCACCTTTTCCCACATCCTCCAAATCCCCGCCACTGCCTGTAAACTGGTAACGGAGTTTAAAACTGTTCTTTTTCTTTTTTACGATTTTACAGCTGTAGGTACTTGTGGCCTTTTCTATTTCAGCCCAATGTTTTAGAACTTCGATACCTGCATCTCCATCGGATTTTTTTATTTTTCCAGGCTCATATATAATTCCATGCATTACGAGAAGCTTTTCCGGTCGAAAGCCAAGCTTTCCATAATAATAGCGAAATTCCTCTGCATCATCCTCTAAAAGCAGCCGTAACGTATCATTGCCAAACATATAGGCCTGCCCATCTGCAATTTTTCTATTTACAGCCTCTTCACATTTCTGTTCCAATTCTTCTTTTGCCCATGCAGAATTCCATAATATCTCTTTTTCATATTCGGAAAGGCTGTCATAGGTGTTCTGACTGCTTCCGTCCATACTGCTAAATTCCCTTATGTCTACCAGTTCAAACCCATCTGTTTCATCTTTAAAGCTAAGCTCTGCCACGGTAGAAGTAAAATCAAGCATATCTAGATCAGATACCGTCTGCGTATGATTTTTACTTAGATTTCCACCCTGAAGATCCGGATTCAAACCATATGACTTCCATAGAACTTTCACATACACCCGGATTTTCTTTTTTCCCTTTCTGATTGCTACAGGCTTATATACTGCTGCAGAAATACTTTCCAGATAACCGTGTTCCCATGCTTTTTCCTGCATCTTCGTCCCCTGCATGTCTTCAAAGAATTAGGAAAGAGTTGCCTCTATGCTCTCTTTTTCCATGACCTCATTTTCTCTCTTCTTCCAGCCAAAAGCACTCACCATCTCCTCATCTATTTGATTCGAATAATCGTCATAAGCCAAAAGTTCATCCGCATCTGTTTTTGCCTCCAGGGTTTCCTTTCCCTGAACAGAAGCTTTGGAATCATTAGCCCCGGTATCTGACCGGTTCTCTTTTGATACTTCTGCTGACTGTTTTTTCAGGCTGCTTTCTTTTGCCATGTTTCCATGTCCACCTGCACAAGAACAAAATAACCCTGCAAGCACCAAAAAAAGTACTCCCATTTGTAAATATTTGCCCTTCTGTTTTCCCATCCTCATAGAAACCATCCTCTCCTTTATTTCCTGTGCATTTTTTGACATGGCTGTCGTCATGGAAAAGAGATGCTTTCGATCCTTCAAAGAATTTTCCAACACACCTAAAAGCGTTTCGGTATAGCGAACCCTCTGAGCTTCATCAAAAGATGCAAGGACTTCCTCATCACATGCAAGCTCTCCATCCTGTACCGAGCACTTTGCAGCAATCCATACAAGCGGACTCCACCACCAGAGAACCCGGCAAAGATTTCTAAAAAAATTCCACAGCATATCCTTTCTCCTGTAGTGGCAAAGTTCATGCGCCAAAATGCAGGAAAGGTCGATTTTTTTCGTTCTTCCATCGGATTCCTCTTCCAAATTTTCCGGCAAGTAGATACCGGGCTTTATCAGACCAAAAAGACACGGAGAAGGAAATACAGATGTTTTCCAGACGGGGATCAAATACGCATTAGAAAAAATCTTCCTGTGCTTAGAAAGGCTTCTATGCAAAGAAATCCCGGAACACAGATAGCCGAGAAAGCACACACAGCTCCCGATTCCCCAAAAGTAAATGAGAAGCTTCCAGAAATCATAACCAGCCCTTTGCTCCATCGTCCGCTTTTCTTCCTGTATATCTGCTCCTTTCTGCTCTTCTTTGCCCCTGACTTTTATAGATTTTTCTAAATCGGAGACTCTCCCGTTCTCCTCTTTTTCTACGATTTCTTCTTTTACTTCTTTGGAAAATGTGCTTCTTTCTTCACCATTCTCCAGAATCGCATTTCCATTCGCATTGCTAAAATTTTTCTCCTGTTTTTCCAGCATAGAAAAGTCACTTTTTCCCTCAGTAACAGTTTCCTTCTCCCGGAAAATTTCCTGTGGGAGCAGCCGCATGATACCAAATTCTCCAGCCGGAAATGAAAATGGAAGCAGGGCACGCACCAGCACAATTAACCACAGTCCGTAGAGAAATCTGCTGCTCATCCTCCTTCTTCCAAAGGCTCTGAGGAGAAGAAAAAAGAGCAGAAGGAAATGCACGCCAAATGTCCAGCTTAGTAACAGCTCTCTCATGCTCATTTTTCCTCCTTTCCCTCGCGTAAAGTACGCAAAAAACCATACAGTTCATCAATATCCTCTCTGGAAAGTGCCTTCTGTCCCGCCATAGAAGCTACCATCATCCCCACGCTTCCATCATATACCTTTTTTAAAAAGTTCTTTGTTTCTTCCATGACGACAGAATCCTTATCGATACAAGCGGAATAAAGCTGGCTTTTTCCAGAGGTGTCTATACTTACCGCCCCCTTTTCCTTTAATCTTTTCAGCATGATAAAAATCGTGTTTTTATTCCAATCCGTATCCCCTTCACATAACTTCACCATTTCCTTGATGGTGAGCGGAGAACTCTCCCATAAAAAACTCATCAACTTCCATTCCCCATTCGATAAATGAATTTCTCCCATATGCTTTCCACCTCCTGACAACTGTGATTTCAGGCAATAAAGTCAAACGAAAACTCCAGCCGCAAATAATCACTTTTTCATTAATATTGTTTTCTGGACATAACGGAGTTACGAAATAACTCCCATGATGAACGCTTTAGCGTTCATTTTTTCATAAACAAAGAAAAAGGTAAACAGATGTTATCCCTTCCAAAGAGCATAGCACACCGGATAACATCTGTCAACCTTTTTTTGCTAAGAAGCTTACAAACATATTAGATTAGATATCATACGCCGTTCCTGCAAAGAGAATGGAGCCATCCTCTGACGTAATTACATAGTAAAACGGTCTGTCCACCACAAAATCCACCGTCTCCTCCGGCAGTGCCGCTCCTTCCTTTATCCCAAAATCCGTATAGGCCGCACCGGTTGCTCCGTCCTCATCAATCGTTACCATTGCGGCATGCTCTGCTTTATCTACATAAGCAGGGAGTCCCGCATCCTTCGTTCCGGCAAAAAGTGTCTGAAACTCTGCCTGCTCCGAATCAAAGGCTTTCTCGACACCTAATGCCTTTAAACCGGCTTTTAGGTCAATTTTAGAGCTTAAATCAAATTTAGGAATGGACAGATTGATTTCCGCAGAAACCGCCTTTCTCTTTTCCCTGACCGGAACAATCCCTAAAAAGTCCATGATATGCTCATCCTTTACGACATCAGACAGTTTCACATTTTCTTCCGGCAGGATAAAGTGCATCGTGCCAGAGGAAAGCTCCAAAGACACTCCTTTAAATTTAGTGGTCTGATAGACACTTCCCATGGTACTTCTATGCATCATATCCACTTCGGTATCCCCATTTTTCCCATGAAAGATTTCCTTATTTGTATTTTCCTTTAGAAACCTCCCATCCCATCTGGCTTTAAAATAAATCGTAGACAGAATTTCCATCACGGTAGCCTTATCAAGCTTTATACCATCTGCAGAATCTTTTAGTAAATCCTTTGTATTTTCATTGATCCAGTCGTGCAGTGCCTGATTCATTTTTTCCGTTCCCATCGTCCCGATGAAAGCAGAGGCATGATAATCCTTCGAGAGCCTTTCCAAAAGATTTTTATTGTACTGTAGCTTATCACTGAGCCAGATGGAGTTTGCTAAAAGACTGGTACTTTCCGGTGTATCGTCATAGGTCGCATTCCAGATTGCATTCACATATTCCCTAAGGGCATCCAAATCGTCTATTTGCAGCAAATCCAGAATTTCCTCCTGCGTCTCCCCCTCACCGGATTCCGCAAGCATTGCCAGAGCCAGATAGACATTGATCGGAGAGTATACGGTATTTTCCTCTTTCCCATCTGCTAAAAAGCATGCCAGGGTATCCTGATAAAATTTCCGCATGTTGATATCCTTCTGTTCTCTTATTTCCTGTATATTCTCCCCCCACCTTGCATTCTACCCGCGCCACGCACTCTCCTCATCTCCCATGATAAAATCTTCTGCAGAGCCACCGTAGGATTTCCCGGAAATATCTGCCCTGAC
>JAFVAA010000492.1 GCA_017476305.1 Lachnospiraceae bacterium | reverse complement strand
TGGTGTTATGCAGAAGATTGAGCCAATCTCTGGTGCTACTGCAGAGGTGATTGAGTACAATCCTGGCTTTACTCCAAACAATAAGTATGTTGAAATCGTAGAGGTCGTAAAGGAGCTTTCCGATGTCGTAGATATTCAGGATGCAAAGATTTTAGTTTCCGGTGGACGTGGAGTGGGAAGCCCTGAAAACTTCAAGATTTTAGAGGATCTCGCTGCAGCAATCGGTGGTACCGTAAGCTGCTCACGTGCCGTAGTAGACAGTGGCTGGAAGCCAAAGGAGTTACAGGTAGGACAGACTGGTAAGACGGTCCGCCCGAATGTATACTTTGCTATTGGTATTTCCGGTGCCATCCAGCATACAGCAGGTATGGAGGAGTCTGATATCATCGTAGCCATCAATAAAGATGAGACAGCTCCAATCTTTGATGTAGCGGATTATGGTATCGTAGGTGACCTGAATAAGATTGTTCCGAAGCTTACGGAGGAATTAAAGAAGGTTGCAAAATAGAAAAGATTCTTTTCTGATATAGAGTGTAAAACGGAGATTCCGGATGGAATCTCCGTTTTTTCGTAAAATCAAACGAAATCCTGATTTTTAAACAACCGGAGGTTTGTTATACTTTGAAAAGGTGATTATGTGTATATTTTTATTGTAAGTAGTTGCTTTCTTTGCTATACTATTAATGGGTATTTGTTCGATTTTTGGATTAGAAACGGTCATGTGGATGCGTGAAATGGAGTGTGTCAAAATACTTTGGTAACTCCGGGGTGGAGGTGAAAATATAATGGAGGCTGCAAATGAAAGTATTTTTATCAGAAAAGAATTTGATTTTGAATTACCTGTACAGCTGGAAAAGATGATTGATGAATTAGAAACTGCTATAAAAAATCATGCAACATATATTGATTGCATTCAGGATGAAATCAGATCTCTGTCCAGATATCTTGATGATGATGACAAGGAGAACCAGGTGATTGATTACTATTGCAGGAGGAGGTGGCTGTAGGAGTGATAGATTTCACGGATATGGAAATAGATTTGGCATCTTCTTATGGAGGCTCTGATCAAAAGAGGGGCATTATTTATCATGGCGAACGGTATATGTTAAAAATGTCAGACAGGATAGAAAGCGGTAATAGATTGAGTATCAATAGCTCATACTCAAATAGTGTTTTTTCTGAATATATCAGTTGTCATATTCTAAATGCTTTAGGATTTTGTGCGCAGGAAACGTTACTTGGAACCTTAACTGTCAAATCTTCAAAACGAGTGATTAAGAATGTTCCTGTAGTTGCATGTAAAAATTTTATTCCCGATGATTGTGAGCTGATAGATTTTAAAGTGATTTCTAATACTTTATTGACAAAAAAGCCTGGTAGAATCACAAGATTAAGTGAGCTCTATGAGATTTTTTGTAATGAGAATATCTATTTTTCAGAAAAGACACTATCTGGTCATATTGCGATGGAAGACTATTGGAACCGGTTTATACTTGATGCGTTCCTTGGAAATTTTGACAGACATGCGCATAATTGGGCATATATATTTGATAAGCGTATAAAAAAGTTATCACTTGCACCAACATTTGATTGCGGATCCTGTCTTTACCCGCAACTTGCAGATGATGCCTTGGATGAAATCATGCAGAGTGAAGAGGAGATACAAGTGAGAATAGATAAATTTCCCAATGCAGCGTTAGAACTTGAAAATGGTGAAAAAACCAATTATAGGTTATACATGAGTAGTTTTGAAAATGAAGATTGTACTGCTGCTTTATTACGTGTCTACCCTAAGATTGATATGGATATTGTTTATCGGGTTATTGATAATACTCCGGGAATTTCAGACATTCGAAAAAAGTTTTATAAATTTATGCTATTTGAAAGATATAACAGGATACTGACTTTTTCATACCGTAAGTATTTGGGGCTATCAAATCATGCGGATGCCGATGGTGATGTACTCAGGCAGAAGCAGATTATGACAAACTGCTGAGGGCAAAGAAAAACGAAGAATAGTCCTGGCGAAGAGAAAGGCACGTAGTAACTACGTGCCTTTTCTGACGTAAAAAACGGTTTTTCTATAAATTTCAGGGAGGGATTAGTGTGAAAAATAATTTTGAAAAGCATGAAATGGTCAGATTGGACTGACCATTTCAGCAAATTATTTTTCACACAGCTATTTGTGCCGAAGCCCAAATAGCTTTATCCTATGTGAGAAATCGTCTGCACGATTTCTCACAAGGCGCCTCAGCAACAAGTGCTTCGGCATGGAGGATTACTATGGAGAGAAAAATTACAGACGGACTGCTGAAAAAATATGAGAACTACCTGTATGAACAGGAAAAAAGCAAAGCTACGATACAGAAATATATGTGCGATCTGGATAAGCTGGTGAAATTTGCAGGAGAACGAAAATTAACGAAAGTATTATTGATCGAGTATAAGGAATACCTCCGGGAAAAGGGAAAATATAAAACGAGCAGTATCAATTCTTTTATAGTGGCGGTAAATCGTTTCTTTGAGTATATGGAGTGGTATGATTTAAAAGTGAAATCTTTTAAAGTCCAGAAAGAAGCATTCATGCCGGAAAATAAGGAGCTTTCAAAGAAGGAATATAAAAAGCTGGTCGAAACGTCAAAGGAACAGGGAAAAGGAAGAATTGGCATGATCATTCAGACGATTTGTGCTACGGGAATCCGCGTGAGCGAATTATCCGCAATCACTGTTTCTGCTGTGAAAAAAGGAACCGCAACTATTTATAATAAAGGAAAGGAACGTCAGATATTGCTTCCGAGGGATCTGCAGGTCAGGCTGCTGCATTTTATCCGAAAACATGACGTAAAAAAGGGGGCTGTATTTCAGACTTCTAAGGGTAAAGCGATAGACCGGACATGGATCTGGCGTGAGATGAAGAAGCTGTGTGAGAAAGCGGGAGTGGAAAAGGAAAAAGTATTTCCGCACAATTTAAGACACCTCTTTGCAAGGACGTTCTATACACTGTATAAGGATATCGCGAAACTGGCTGATATATTGGGGCACAGCAGTATTGAGACTACGAGAATTTATCTGAAAGAATCCTGTGTGGAGCATCGAAGGCAGTTGGAGCAGATGGAATTGCTGGTGGGGGATGAATCCACATAAGGATTATTAGGAATACCATATGACTGATTCTATTGTTCTATATTATCA
>JAFVAA010000491.1 GCA_017476305.1 Lachnospiraceae bacterium | reverse complement strand
CTCGAATGGGATGACAAAAACCGTAAAGATCAAAGGGTTAAAGAAAGGCACTTCTAAGATTACGATCAAGGTAAATGGAGTAAACTTTACATTTAAGGTAAAGGTGAAATAGGAAAGATTGCCGGCAAAATTCAACTGTATTTTATATGCCGCAGACAAAAAGGCGGCAGAAGGGAGAACATATATGACTGTAAATATCGATAATAACGATGCAAAAGTTACCCAAATTTCTGTAATGGGAAGGATAGACTCCAATACTTACAATGAACTTCAAAAGGTGATCAATGAAGTGGATTATTCGAAAGATTCGCTTGTCATTGACTTTAAGGATGTGGAGTATATTTCTTCCGCGGGACTAAGGGTACTTTTGTCCGGAAGAAAGAAGATGGAGTCAGGGCAGTTTAAGATCATCAATGTATCGGATGAGGTTTATGAGATATTTGTGATGACAGGCTTTGACAGCATTCTTGATGTTGAAAAAGGTCAGGAAGGCATAGCGACATACATCAGTCATTCGTTTAAGGAAATCCTGAAAATGAAAACGGGAAAATATCCGGATACTCTTTTTGTATCCCATCTGGGCAGTGACTATACATGGCAGGAAATCAATCAGTGTTCCCAGATCGTGGCAAATGACCTTTTTAAAATGGGTGTGAAGAAAGGAACTCATGTAGGCATATGTTCCGCTAATTCTGCCAACTGGATCATTACTTTTTTTGCAGTACAGAAGCTTGGTGCGATTGCCTGCCTTTTAAATTTTAATTATAACGAAAAAGAAATCGCGGATGTCTCAGAGGTTGGAGACATTACGCATCTTTGCTTTGGCGAGATTGCCACGATGAAGGATGAGGCAGAGTTTCTTTCGCACATTACCGGTGCCGAAAACAGTAAGATAGAAAAAACCTATGACATTAGAAAAGACATAGACTTCAAGGCGCGCATGGGCGAATATCCTGCTGTAGCGGGGCTGTTTGATGTCAAGGTAGAGGCTGACGATGCCTGTGTCATGATCTATACCTCCGGCTCCACGGGAAAGCCAAAAGGAGTCCTGCTTTCGTCATATAACATACTGAATGCATCCTCTACCATGGCGAATGGAATCAGGATCGAGAGTACAGACAAGCTCTGTATCATTTTGCCGCTGTTCCACATTTTTGGCATGACGGCAGGTCTTTTCTGTAATGCACTGAAAAATGCTTCTGTGGTCATTCCGGATGATATGAGAACGGGGACGATTCTTTCGACGATCGAAACATACGGATGTACCTTGTTCCATTCTGTACCTACGATGGTGCTTGCCATTATGAATAACAAGGATTTTGCGGAAGAAAAGGTCGATAAGCTCAGATGTACCATTCTTGCCGGTGCTCCTGCTACGGGACCGCAGATCATCAAAATGAATGAGACGTTTAAGAACACACATTTTGTAGGTGCTTACGGCCTGAGTGAGATGGCTCCGGTGAGCATGACAGGTTATGATGATCCGGTCGAATGTGTCATAGAGACCGTAGGAAAACCGGTGGAAAATATAAAGATAAAAATTTTGGATATGTCAACCGGGGAGGAATGCCCGGACGGTGAAGTCGGGGAAATCAATGTGGAGGGATATAATCTGATGTCCTGCTATTATAAGGCTGCGCTTGACGTGCAGTCGATTGATGACAGCGGATGGCTTCATACCGGTGATCTAGGCTTTGTGGATGAAAAAGGTTATCTGCATCTGACAGGGCGTGCAAAGGAGCTGATCATCAGAGGCGGAGAGAATATCATGCCGAGTGAGGTGGCAGAGGCTATCGCACAGTTTCCGGGCGTGAGTGATGTCAAGGTACAGGGTGTTCCGGATGATTTCTTCGGAGAGGTAGTGGGAGCAAGCGTGGTCATGAAGGATGGCAGCACACTTGATACAGATGCCTTAAAAGCCTTTCTTTCAGAGAGGATGGCAAAATATAAGATCCCTGCCTATATTTTCCAGTATGATGCTTTTCCGGTACTTTCTAATGGTAAGATCGATGCCGTGAGCCTGAAAAAGGACATGAATGAAAAAGCGGCTGCTTTAAAGGATTAAGGGGGATGATCTATGTTAAATGATGCGAAAGATGCCATATATAATGGGGGACCGTTTCAGTCGTACTGGTGGGCGGATGAGCATGAGCCGGTACATCCTGCGGTAAGGCTTACCTTAAAGCATCCCGTGGATGAGGATGCCCTTAAGAAAGCCTGGGATAAGATGAAAAAACTCTATCCGCTTTTCGATGCGGTTCCGGAGGATTTTGATGACGAGATTTTGTTTTTCCGCGGGGAAGGGGAAAGCGTGCCTGTCCGAAGTGAACATGTACTGAAAATAGCAAGTGAAGCTGTGCTTTACAGGGGATTTTCGCTTACCTTTTTTGAGGAGACGATCACACTTAGCGCATATCATTCCCTGGTGGATGAGATCGGGTTGATGAAGATTACTTCTGATCTGATGTGGCTGTATTTTTCATTAAAAAACGGTACGGAAGCCAGACTTAGTGTAAATACGGAAAACAGGGAGCCGGAGGAGTATTTTATACAGAGCACGATGCTTTCCCCGGACGGATATGAGCCGCAGTCCGTTATGCTTTATCATGATATCCGTCATATATTTTCTGATCCGGAAGCCGCAAATGATGAGAATGGTATCATGACGGGGAAGGTGATTCTTTCTGCGGATGAATTTGACGAGCTTTGTGCCGGGGCTGATGCAGAGCCGGATGAAATGATCGCCTGCGTGATGGCGAAAGCAGTCTACACGCTTTTTCCGGAGGAAAGAAGAGCCTTAAGCCTTGGATTTATGAC
This sequence comes from Lachnospiraceae bacterium, assembly GCA_017476305.1. GTDB lineage: Bacteria > Bacillota > Clostridia > Lachnospirales > Lachnospiraceae > Butyribacter. Next base: position 3,233 of record JAFVAA010000491.1, on the reverse strand, counting down.
GGATTTCAGAAAAGTGTTCGGAGTTTGTGATACGATCGCTCCCTGCTCGAAAAAGATGCCGCTCGTACTCGAATACGATGAGGTCATGAATGGGGATGGAAAGGAAGCAGCAGGAAAGATTGCATCGGTCAGAAAGATTCAAAAGAGCGATGACTACATCAAGTCGCATGTCGCCATGGAAAATACCTATGCAGTTCTTAATATCAGAAATGCATGTGTATCCGTAAATTATGCAGGCACTTTTGATATCGGGGAAAGTACATCTGAGATCGCGGATATTTCGATGAGTGACTATTCAGGAAGTTCACTTTTCATGGTATATCTTGGGGATGAGGTACATATCAGTCTGCAGTACGGAAAGATGACGGAAAAATACCAGAAAGCAGTGAAAGATGTGCTTGTGGAATCAGGGCTTAGTAAGGTAGAGGTGTCAGAGCCATACAGGATAGAGAAGGAGATCGGATAATGGATAAGAAAAGAGAAAGCGGACTTGATTTATTAAGGATTTTTGCTGCGTTTTTTGTCTGTGCCGTACATGTGTGTAATGTAGAAAGGGAGCAGGCTGTAAACCCGGAGGTTCTTGATTTCAGTTATCATTATTTCTGGATTCTTTTTCGTTTGGGACAGACTGCAGTGGCATGTTTTATCGCACTGTCAGGGGCTTTTGCGCTGAGAACCCGTTCGACTTTAGATTATGCATCCTTTTATAAAAAGGCGAAGAAGAAGGTTGTTATACCCACTATTGTTTTTACCATCTTTTATTTCTTTTTTGAAAGCTTTATCAAATACGAAAGTGGCGTGTATGCGGATGCAGCGGGAAATAATGTTTCTTACGTAACGGCACTTTTGAATCAGCTTCCCGGGACAATCCTGGGATTTCCAGCAGTACATATGTGGTATATGTTCATGCTCATGATTCTCTATCTGCTCCTGCCTTTTGTGGCACAGGCAAAGGAAAAGATGGGAGAGCATAATTTTGCGGTGGCATCGGTAGTAATCTGGATTCTGGGAACGATCGATGCGATTTCCTCACCGCCAAATGTTGCATGGAGCCTGGGGTACTGTGCAGATATACTCGGAATCGTGATGTTAGGATATGTGTTCCATGAATGGGCACTGAAAAAGAAAGGAAACCGGGCACTCGGATTTGGCATGATCGCAGCAGGCTGTGCGGTGATCGCTGCGGAATATCTGATCACTCTGGCGATCAGAAATAACGATGCTTTGCTTAAGCTGCTGCCGCAAAGACCGCACAGCCCGTTTTTGTCCGTGGCTGCACTGCTTTTGATTGCAGGTTTTACTATGATGGATATTAAGGCGAACCTTGGATGGCTGTCTCTTTTAACTTTTTGGGTATACATCGTACACCCCGCAGTGATGCAGCCGGTGTTTGCAGTTGAGGGGGCTATACTTGGCATACCTTTCGCACAGGTCGGTGAGAAGGATCCTGTTTTGATAGGGACAGTAAATATGGTCATCGTATTTATCCTGTCGTTTGTAGTATCGCACTTTATTGAAAAATGGAGGGGGAGAAAAGCATGAGCAGAACAGAGGTTTTTAATGGGGGAGCCTTTTCCCCCTTCTGGTGGCATGATAAAGAGACCTGCTACCATAATAAATTCCGGGTTACATTAGATCATGAGGTGGATTCGGAGCTTTTACGGAAAGCATGGGATAAAACAAAGCGGGTATACCCGCTCATCGACTGGATCCCGGATATCAAAGACGGAAATGTGATCTTTTATAAGGAGGACGGCGATAACGCTCCGGTCAGGAGTAAATCACCAGTCCTGCCAGGGACGAAAGAGACCGCAGGCAGGGTATTCGGTCTGACCTATTTTGAGAATACGGTTACCATGAATGCATATCATTCTATCGTGGACGGCGGAGGAATCAATATGATTTTTTCTACGCTGATTTATTTTTATCTTGCGGCTTACACAGGGCATTCTGACCAGATGCCGCCTGTCATGATAAAGGAAGGACGGGATCCTGCGGAATATTTTATACCGCTTTCTTCTGTAGACAGGGGGGATTTTGAAAGACAGTCCCTGATCACCTATCCGAAACGGAAGGGAATGTTCATCGACCTTTCCATGTGTCCTGATGATGCGGGAAATATAGACATTGCCAGAATCAAGGTACCGGTGGATCAGTTTATCAAAAGCTGCAAAAGCATTGGTGCAAATCCTTCTGCCATGCTTGCTGTTTTGATGGCAAAGGCGGCGTATATACTTCATCCGGACAGAAGCGGTGACCTTGCTTTCGTGCTGACGATGAGCGCAAGAGGGGCATTTGGGATTCAGGAATCCATCGCCAACTGCTCTGCGAACCTTTTGATTCCGGTGGAATATGGGGATATCATGGGAGAGGATATAGGTGCGGCTGCAGCAAAGATACGTGCAGTGATTGATTATCAGAGACAGCAGGATTATCTGAAAACGCTGACAGATTTTTATGAGACTTATGACTGGATCCTTGCCAAGAGATATGCGTTTCTGACCTATATCGGGAAACTGGATATCGGGGATAATACGAAGCATATCAAGGCTTTTGAGATGACGGATGATTCTACGGACAGTATCTATATGATGGAGCTGAATGGGGAGTTTGTCATCTCGTTCCAGTTCGGCAAGGTTACGGAAACGTATATGAAAACGATCATGGATATCCTTTCGGAATTCGGTATCGAATCAGAGATTGAGACGGAGCCGTATCACATTATAAAAGATGCTGCCGTGGCAGTTTGTGCTGAAAAAGGAACTGTACATAAATAATTTAAGCACAGTTCCTATGGGAAGGAGGTTTTTGGTTTGGAAAACAAAGAGGATTTATATCTGGCATATGGTCCCAGAAATCTTTTTTGGCTGATGGATCATTATAACGATATCCATATACGGTTCTCTGCGGAGCTTGACCATGAAATTGACGGTGCGCTTATGGAAAAAGCATGGGAAGATACGATCCGGGTATATCCTGTCATCGGCTGTGTGATCGAGATGGAGGGATAGGATTTATTTTTCTATAAGGCAAAGGGACCAAATAAGGCGATAGAGAGTAAAGCTCCCATCAATCCGGGGAGTGAGATTGTTTCTGGCTGCGTGATTACCGCCACGTATTTTGGAAACAGGATCTCGGTAAGTGCCTATCATACCATGGTGGATGGCGGTGGACTTTGCGAGATTTTTAAGACCCTTCTGTATTTTTATCTCTCATCCCGTACAGGGATCAGT
>JAFVAA010000490.1 GCA_017476305.1 Lachnospiraceae bacterium | reverse complement strand
TAAGAAAGATGACGGGAATCTGTTTCGCACTTTCAATCTGCCTGATTCCATTCATCGTTTCAAATCCATCCATTCCCGGCATATGGACATCTAACAGAATCAGATCCGGCGTGTTTTTCTCCAAAAAATCCAAAAGCTCTGCACCAGAACGCAGCGCACTCACCCGAAAACCTTCCTCTGTCAGCGTGTAGCTTAGCGTACTCAAGTTCGATGTAGTGTCATCCACCACAGTAATCCAATCGCTCATCTTACTTTTTCTCACCTTTCCGTCTTCGCTCCTAGTATCTGTATATATCTCTCACCCTCTATCATAACATTTTTTTCGAAAATTGCCAACTCTCTATTTCCATTGAAACGAAATTTCTAAATTATGTCTATTCTCTATTTTCTTTCCCATAAAAATTCAGTATAATAAATCCAAACAAACCATTCACTCAGAGAATACGAACAACACACAACATAAATGAAAAGGAGGAACAAACGATGCCAAACCCTTACTTACCGAATTGGGAATATATCCCCGATGGAGAACCACGTGTTTTTGGAGACCGGATCTACGTATATGGCTCCCATGACAAACCTGCCTCAGACAGCTTTTGCGACCACAGATTAAAGGTCTGGAGCGCACCAGTAGACGACCTCGCCCACTGGAGCTGTCACGGTTCCATCTTTCAGACCAGAGATAACAGAGATCACAAAGCCGATGTAAACTGGTCTGATAAAGAGCTTTACGCACCGGATGTCGTAGAAAAGGACGGAAAATACTACCTCTACGCCTATATCGTAGACGAACCGGGCTGTGTCGCTGTTTCTGACCGCCCGGAGGGACCATTTAAGCTTCTTTCCCGCTATCAGTATCATATCGATGAAGAACTCTGTGACAAGGGTGCATTTATCGATCCGGGGGTACTCGTCGATACCGATGGAAAAGTCTACGTATACTGCGGCTTTACCCGGTACTATATGGCACAGATCAATGAGGAAAACATGTACGAGTTCCTTGATGACACCTTTAAAGAGCATATCATCCCGCAAAAACCGGAGGATGATCCGTCCGGCTTTTTCGAAGCATGCTCCCCACGAAAAGTCGGTGATACTTATTATCTGATCTATTCGCCGAATTTAGGCTCCAGACTTGCCTATGCCACCTCGGAAAGTCCGTTTGGTCCATTTACCTACCGTGGATATATCGTCGATAATGCGGTGAATTATCCCGGTGGAAACAATCACGGCTCCATCTGTGAGATAAACGGGCAGTGGTATATCTTCTATCACCGGATGACCAATAATACAATCATGTCCAGACGCGGCTGTGTGGAACGAATCGAAATTTTACCGGACGGAACCATCCCCACGGTAGAGATGACCTCCCTCGGCTTCGAAGAATCCTTAAATCCCTATGAAGTCCAGCCTGCAGAAATCGCCTGCCATCTGACAGGAGGCTGCTTTATCACCGAAATCGATGTATTCACCAGAATCATCACACAGATTACCGATGGCTGTGTAATCGGCTATAAGTATTTCGATTTTGGAGAGGATTTCGTCAGCAAAACAATGAAATTCATCGCAAACATTCGTGGCACGGGTTGTAATGCCGCATTGGAAATCCGCATCGATGATCCGGAAAACGGCAGACGTATCGGTACCTGCAAAATCAAATCAAGCAGTCCCATCATTTCGGCTGTAGTAGAAAATGTCACTGGTCGTCATGCTGTTTATCTGGTGGCCAGAGAAACTGTCACCGGCTATTTCACCGGAATGTTTAAGGAAAGACCTCTTTTCGATCTTGAAAGCTTTGTGTTTGTAAAATAGATTTCACGTCGTGGAAAAACATTCCCGAACAGAAAACAAATGACCGGGGACAAGTAACCAAACTCCTCCGGTCATTTCATTTATCTTTCACCCTGTTTTTCTTTCAGACTGCCTTTCCGTAT
>JAFVAA010000489.1 GCA_017476305.1 Lachnospiraceae bacterium | reverse complement strand
GATGGAACACTTGATTCGACAAATATATAAAAAAATGCTTCGTGGTCAGGAACCAAACTATTTTTTGGAAGTGAGGAAAATTAAGATGAGAAGAATGATGAGGCAGGCCATTTGTACACTAATGACAGGAGCTTTAGCAGGTGCGCTGGTATTAGGCTGTGGAAAAACAGAAGAGAAGACTCCGGAGGAGGCAGGGAGCAGATATGAAAGCAGTCAGGAGGTTGGTAGTAGTGAAACCAGTGATGGAGAGGTTTATGAGACGAGCGGAGAAAAAGATGAAAATGCCGGTGAAAGCAGTGAAGAAAGCAATGATAGCAGCCTGATGAATGAAGCAGCAGAGGGTGAAAAAGGGACGAGTGAAAATACAGAGGATGAAAAAGCAGAAAGTGAAACGGCAGCGAGTGAAAAGAAAGAGAATGAAAAAGCATCGAATGAAAATACGAAAAAAGAAAAAAATGAGGATGCAGCTTCGGGGGATGGTCTTGACTTAGATAATGGAAAAACATTGGATAAAATTTTTGAAAACTGTGCTGCGATTGGAGAGGGAGTCGCCGGAGTCAGCCTGAAACGGACGGAGCAGGCATATGAGGTAGCAAGCTATGCAGCGAAGAATGCTTTTACAGAGGATTCCCTGGAAGCACTAAAAAGTGCATTTTCCAAACGCTATCAGGCACTTGATCCAGAGGAAAAGGAAAGCTTTACAGAGGCTTTCGACGGAGGAATCATAAGCCTTTTAGATCAGGCAATTTTAAAAGGAGATTTTAGCAGCATCCGGGGGCAGTTCGATGACGTAGGAAAAGCAGAAGGCATGGAAAAGCTTTTGAAAAAAAAGGGACTAAAGGAAAGCTGGAGGACGGTGAAAAAAGCGTATCAAAAAATGGAGAAGGAGAATAAATAGTACGTCGTATTTTGCTCCGCTTTTTGAGTACCTATTCATGTGAGCTTCTACGGTATTCTCGCGGTGTTAGCTCATATTTCTTTTTAAAGGAACGGTTAAAATAGGAAAGATTGTCGAAGCCGCATTCCGCTGCGATGTCTAAAATGGCGGATTCGGAGCCCTTCAAAAGCCTGGCTGCCATGGTCAGGCGGTAATCTCTCAGATAGTCGATAAAGGTCGTTCCCAGGGTTTCTTTAAAATAGCGCATAAAGTGGGACTCCGAAAAATCTGCCACATCTGCAATATCCTGAATGGTGATCCGATCCATATAGTGATTTTCAATATACTTGATGATAAGCTTCATCTTTTCCAAATTTTGAATTTTCTTTTGCTTTGTGACGAAATCCCTGCAGTGCCGGTTCAGCAAATAAAAAAAGAGAAAAAGCTGGCTTTTGATATAAAATTCATACCCCTGTGGTCTCGTGCGGCAGATTTCGTCACAGGCATCGATCGGAGCAGAGATTTCTGTATAGTAAGGAAATGCAGGGGTGAAGATGGATGGAACGGAAATCCGTCTGTGGATCAGCGGATGGATAAAATTCGTCCCTGTGCTGTCGGGCTGTCTGGAAAGAAGCATGTCAGGACTGAAAATAATGTTTTCGTATTCCATGGTATCCTCCCGATACTGTGAGATGGCATGCAGCTGTCCCGGGAGGATGAAAAGGATGGAAGGACTGGTGACGATATGTTCTTCGAAATCTACAGCCACAATTCCGGTTCCTTTTTTGATATAAATGAGCTCCATTTCATCATGCCAGTGCGTTGGCACCTCCTTAAAATCCAGTGGGATTGTACAAAGATAGGTATTGTATGGAAAATCAGCATATCCATGCTGCTTTTCTTCGTGATAATTCTCATATTCTAAAATATTCATAATCATCCTCCATTATGATAGGATTGTACCACTTTTTGTAAGGATAAAGCAAGAATTAATTTGCAAATTTTTTTATACTGATTTCAGCCTCGGAAAAAAGCAGTGCTGAGGGAAAATTTTGAGGAAACTGGTGGATAGCAGATATGCCGCATCGAAGCGGCGGAAAAGAGGAAAATATGAACTTATCAAAAATTGTGAAGGAAAAGCTTGGGAAGGATTTAAAGAACTGCACGAATCAAGAAATTTATATTACTCTGTTACGTCAGATCAAGGAGATGGCGGCAGAAAAGGTGACGAATGACGGAAAGAAAAAATTGTACTATATTTCAGCAGAATTTTTAATCGGAAAATTGCTGTCAAATAATCTGATCAATCTGGGAATTTATGAGGAAGTAAAGAAAGAGCTTTCAGAAGCGGGAAAGGAACTGACAGAAATTGAGGAAATTGAGTTAGAGCCTTCCCTGGGGAATGGCGGACTGGGACGACTGGCGGCCTGCTTTTTGGATTCGATTGCTACTTTAGGCTTAAATGGAGATGGCGTGGGGCTAAATTATCACTACGGGCTTTTTAAGCAGGTTTTCGAAAACCATCTGCAAAAGGAGACACCAAATCCGTGGATTACGGAAACGAGCTGGCTGAACCGCACGGAAAAAACGTATACGATTTCCTTTGGCGGTTTTGATGTCACTTCGAGAATGTATGACATTGATGTGCTGGGATATGATAACCGCACGACAAAGCTCCATTTGTTTGATGTCGAGTCTGTGGATGAATCCATGGTGGGAGAGACGATTGATTTTGATAAAAAGGAGATTGAAAAAAATCTTACCCTGTTTTTATACCCGGATGATTCGGATGACGACGGAAGGCTTTTAAGGGTATACCAGCAGTATTTCATGGTGAGCAATGCGGCAAGGCTCATTTTAGATGAGGCAGTGGAAAGAGGTTCGGACCTTTATGACCTGGCAGACTATGCCACGGTTCAGATCAATGATACACATCCGTCTATGGTGATTCCGGAGCTTATAAGGCTTCTTCAGGAGCGTGGGATCCTGATGGATGATGCGGTTCGGATCGTTTCTAAGGTGTGTGCCTATACGAATCATACGATTTTAGCAGAAGCCCTGGAAAAGTGGCCGGTTCACTTTATGACTAAGGCGGTTCCGCAGCTGATGCCGATTATCAGAGAACTGGATAATCAGATCCGGAAAAAGGTTTCCGACGAAAGTACGTATATTATAAAGGATGATCTGGTGCATATGGCACATATGGATATTCACTACGGCTATAGTGTGAATGGCGTGGCATATCTGCATACGGAAATTTTGAAAAATACAGAGTTAAATAATTTTTATAAGCTGTATCCGGAGAAATTTAATAATAAAACGAATGGAATTACTTTTCGAAGATGGTTAATGTCATGTAATCCTGAGCTTTCCGCTATGATTACGGAGCTCATCGGAGAGGGATGGAAAAAGGACGCAGAGGAGTTAGAAAAGCTCGGTCAGTTTACAGAGGATGATTCCGTACTGGAACGTCTGCTGGCGGTAAAGCATGAGAAAAAGGTGCAGCTTCGGAAATTTTTAAAGGACAGCCAGAATATTGGGATTGATACGGATTCTATCATAGATATTCAGGTAAAACGTCTTCATGAATATAAGAGACAGCAGATGAATGCGCTCTATGTGATTCACAAATATTTTGAAATCAAATCAGGAAAGAAGCCGGCAAGACCGATTACAGTGCTCTTTGGAGCAAAGGCTGCACCTGCTTATACGATTGCGAAGGATATCATTCATCTGATCCTCTGTTTACAGGAGGTCATCAATCGGGATGCGGAGGTCAGCCCTTACCTGAAGGTGGTCATGGTAGAAAATTATAATGTGACCTTGGCAGAACGCCTGATTCCGGCTTGTGATATTTCTGAGCAGATTTCCCTGGCATCCAAGGAGGCTTCCGGAACTTCAAATATGAAATTTATGCTGAATGGTGCAGTGACTTTAGGGACCAGGGATGGAGCCAATGTCGAGATCGCAGAGTTAGTGGGAGAGGATAATATTTTCAGCTTTGGAGAGGATTCGCAGACGGTGATCGACCGCTATGCCAGAGAGGATTATGATCCGAAGGCGTATTATGAGAAGGATGCGGACATTAAAAAGGCAGTCGATTTTATCATCAGTGATACGATGAAAAAGGTTGGAAATGAGGAGAGCTTACAGAGGCTGTATGACGAGCTTTTAGGAAAGGACTGGTTTATGACGTTTCCTGACTTTAAGGAGTACCTGGAAGCGAAGGAAAAGATTTATCATGCCTATGAGGACAGAAAGGCATGGGCGAAGAAGATGCTTGTAAATATTTCAAAAGCGGGATTTTTCTCCTCCGACCGGACCATTGCGCAGTACAATGCGGAGATTTGGAACCTGGAAAAATAGTAGAAATCATGCACAATTATTTTTCAAATTTCAGATAAATTTTAATCATTTTTGCGATGTTGCGAAAAATGCTTTCTTGTATTATATTGAAAGGGAGATGATAAAGAGAGTTATGGTTAGGGGATAATAGTGTGAAAAATAATTTTGAAAAGCATGAAATTGTCAGATTAGGCTGACAATTTCAGCAAATTATTTTTCACACGGCTATTTGTGCCGAAGCCCAAATAGCTTTATCCTATTTGAGAAATCGTCTACACGATTTCTCAAAAGGTGCCTCAGCAACAAGTGCTTCGGCATGGAGGATTAGTATGAATTTTGAAGAATATGACAGTGTGTATAAGCTGGGAGTCAAAGATTTTCGTAAGCAGATATCAAAGGGAAAGTATCCGTATCTTCAGGTGCTGGATGAGATTTTATCCTATACGGAAATTGCCTCTGAAATAAATTTAGGTGTAGTGGAAATTCCGATCGATCAGATCGTGGGAACGAAAACGGCAGGAAGGACGAATGCCTTTGCCAGCAATTTTATGCCGCTGCTTCCGAGCGATTCTGAATTTGCCATGAAATGGTGCCGTCTGTATGAGGCACATGTGGAAGAGGGAATCAGGGAACCGGTCAAGGCATATGAATTTATGAACCGTTTTTACATCGAGGAAGGAAATAAACGTGTCAGCGTTTTAAAATACTGTGATGCGGTGACGGTTCCGGGCGTGGTGACACGTATGGTTCCGAAATTGGATGATTCCGAGGAGTGTAAAATTTATTATGAATTTTTAGACTTTTATAAAAAGACAGAGATCAATTATCTGAATTTCAGCCAGCAGGGAAGCTATGCGAAAATTCTGGAAATGATCGGGCTTTCCGGGGACCGGATGCTTTCTGTGGAGGAGAAGGATCTGTTCCATGCGAACTATGTGCAGTTCACGAAGGCATTTGAAAAGAAGGGCGGGGAAAAATTGTCCCTGACAAAGGGGGATGCTTTTTTGCTCTACCTGAGCATCTATGGTTATGATGATATTCCATCGAAAACGAGTGATGAGATGCAGGCAGAAATTACAAAAATCTGGAATGATTTTGCATTTTATCCGCAGAAGACGGAAGTAAAGCTGATCATGGATGTGGATAAGGATGCAGAAAAGGTAAATATCGTCAAAAAGATTCTGCCGATCGCCACGAAGCCTTTAAAAATTGCTTTTATTCACAGTAAAACCGCAGAGACCTCCAGCTGGACGTATGGCCATGATCTGGGGAGCAATCATCTGAAGCAGATTTTGGGGGATAAGGTGGAGATCCGCTCCTATTTCGAAGCAGATACTCCGGAAAAGGAGGAGGAGCATTTTGAACAGGCGATTGCAGATGGAAATACGGTAATCTTTACCACCTCGTCAAAGCTTTTAAGTGTGAGTACGAAATATGCTTTGAAGTATCCGGATCTAAAGATTTTGAACTGCTCTCTGAATACGAGCAGCACACATCTTCGGACCTATTACGGAAGACTGCATGAAGCGAAATTTTTGATTGGTGCGATTGCGGGAATCATGTCGCCGTCCAATGAGATCGGCTACCGTGCAGATTATCCTCTGTTTGGAACGATCGCAAATATCAATGCGTTTGCACTGGGTGCGAAGATGGTAAATCCAAATATCAAGGTATATTTGGATTGGCCAAAGCTAAAAGCAGAGTTTGCGGAAAAATCATCCAAAAGCACTGGTCTGTCCCTGGTTTCCGGACGTGATTTTATCAAGCCGGATGAGGATTCGGGGGACTTTGGTCTTTTTAGTACGGATGAGGACGGGACGCACAGCCTGGCGACATCCGTATGGAACTGGGGAATTTTTTATGAGAGCATCGTGAAAAGTATTTTGAACGGAACGTGGAAGCAGGAGCTTCCGAAAGGAAAAAAATGAATCTCCGAATTATTGGTGGGGACTTTCCTCCGGAATGATTGATGTCATTTGTTCGAAACGGCTTCCGGAGGATACGATGCGGCTGATCGAGCTTTTAAAAAGATCGATCTGTACCGGGGATTTTTCTCCGTTTTCCGGTCGGATTCAGACGAACGAGGGGACAGTGTATCATGATATACCGGAGGAAATTACTGCGGAAGAAATCATTACCATGGATTGGCTTGCTGATAATGTGATTGGCTTTATTCCTACGATGGATGAAATGGAAGAGGATGCGAAACCGATCATTCAGGTGCAGGGCGTGGCAAAGGCGAAGGAGCCGGAAAGTGCATCTGAATAATGACAAAATACTAGCAGGAATGGAGAAGTGGGATGAGAAAATTACGGATTCTTTTGATATCAGACGAGCCGGTGAAGGTGTTGTGGGATCATTTTGATCGTACATAGTTAGAGGGGATTGACTTGATTATTTCCTGCGGGGATCTTCCCCCGCAGTATCTGTCTTTTTTGGTGACTTTTGCGCATGGACCTGTACTTTATGTGCATGGAAATCATGATAGCTGCTATCTGAAAACACCGCCGGAGGGCTGCATCTGCATTGACAACAGGGTATATGAGTATAAAGGGATCCGAATCGCGGGGCTTGGCGGCTGCATGGAATACACAGTGGGGCCGTTTCAGTTTACGGAAAAAGCGATGTCCAGGCGTGTGCGAAAGCTTATGCCTGCTATCTTTTTCCACAGGGGAATTGATATTTTTGTGACACATGCTCCGGCATATGGGCTTGGTGATGGGGAGGATCTTCCACACAGGGGATTTCAATGTTTTCACAAAATACTGGATAAGTATCATCCGAAATTTTTTATCCATGG
>JAFVAA010000488.1 GCA_017476305.1 Lachnospiraceae bacterium | reverse complement strand
TATGATTTTTGTAGAAAATGACATATAGAAAGGGATGAAATTCCGATCAATACCGTAACTTCATCCCTTTGAAATCTGCAACTTAATATGTTACAAATCATAGTAATATTAAATTTTTCCTAATCGGCTAAGGCGTGAATGGTAACAGGAAATGTGCTCCTCATTATCTCATTGACTTTTTCCTCTCCATCCACTATACTTTATACACGGTAATGGGATACTTTCCCATTCCGTTGCTGTTTATCCGGGGAGCCTGGTGCTGAGAGGGAGAGATCCGACCCGTAAACTTGATGCGGATAATGCCGCCGAAAGGAGTATAGTCATGGAATATACGACACAAATGGATGCCGCCAGAAAAGGCATCAAAACAAAGGAACTTTTAGCAGTAGCAGAAAAAGAAAAAATGTCTCCAGATGTCTTAATGGAGCTTGTTGCAAACGGACAGGCGATCATTCCGGCAAATAAGCTTCATACCTGTATCGAACCAAATGGAATCGGCAAAAAGCTTTCTACGAAGATCAATGTGAATCTGGGAACCAGCAGAGACCTGACAGATCTGAATATGGAAATGGAAAAGGTGAATCGCGCAGTAGAGCTCGGTGCAGAAGCGATCATGGATTTAAGCTCATTTGGAGATACGCAGAAATTCAGACGAAAGCTCACGAGCGAATGTAAAGCAATCATCGGAACCGTTCCGATCTATGATGCCGTAGTTCATTACCACAAAGCATTAAAGGAAATTACCACAGAAGAATGGCTTGACATTGTAGAAATGCATGCCAGGGACGGCGTTGATTTTATGACGATCCACTGTGGAATCAATAAAGAGACCGCCAGGCATTTTAAAAAGATGAAGCGCCTGACGAACATCGTTTCCAGAGGCGGTTCTATTATTTTTGCATGGATGGAAATGACAGGAAAGGAAAATCCTTTTTACGAACACTATGACAGAATTTTAGAAATCTGCAGGGAATATGATGTTACGATGAGCTTAGGAGATGCCTGCCGCCCGGGTTGCCAGGAGGATGCCTCTGATATCTCACAGATCCAGGAGCTCATCACACTTGGAGAACTGACACAGAGGGCATGGGAAAAGGATGTGCAGGTCATGATCGAGGGACCGGGGCATATGCCGCTGGATCAGATCGCTGCCAATATGAAAATACAGGAAACACTCTGCAAGGGGGCACCGTTCTATGTCCTGGGACCTCTTGTAACAGATATCGCTCCGGGCTATGACCATATCACCTCAGCCATTGGCGGAGCGATTGCTGCCACTTATGGCGCATCCTTTTTATGCTATTTCACTCCGGCTGAGCATTTAAGGCTGCCTGATGTTGAGGATGTAAAAGAAGGCATCATCGCCTCCAAAATCGCTGCACACGCAGCAGATATTGCCAAAGGAATCCCCGGCGCGAAGGAATGGGACAAAGCAATGAGCCAGGCAAGAAAGGAACTGGACTGGGAAAAAATGTTCTCTTTAGCGATCGATCCGGAAAAGGCAAGGAGATACCGTGCAGAAGCCAGACCGGAAAAAGAGGATACCTGCTCTATGTGCGGCAACTTCTGTGCCGTGAAAAATATGAACCGCATTTTAGACGGAGAGATCGTTTCTATCTATGACGAATAAATTTTGAATCAGAAACGATATTCCGTTTATATATCACAGTATACAGGGGCTGGAAAAATCGGATTTTTCCAGCCCCTGTTTTTTAGCCCTCATTTAGTTTTTCCCGCATGCGTTCATAAAAACGGATTCCGGACAGCTTCACCAGCTTTGTGACTGCATGCGGCACACAGATTTCCAAAGTATCTCCCGTATGCAGTTCCCCTACGATCCTGCCATCCGCAGTAAAGGTCGCTAAATCCTCTGCATGCTCCTTCGTCTGTCCTATCTTTAAAGTAATCGTATCGGATGCATCTAACACCAGACTTCTTTTATTTAAAGCATGGGCACAAATCGGCGTCACTACCATAGCATGCGTATTGGGCGACATCAAAGGACCTCCTGCAGACAGATTATATCCTGTAGAACCCGTCGGAGTCGAAACCAACAGACCATCCGCACTGTATACATCCACCAGCTCTTCTCCCACATATACCAATATGGTGATCAAACGACAATTCCCCCGTTTACTGATGACCATATCATTGAGTGCATAGCAGGAAGAACGACTGTCCGGCCGTAAGAACATCTTATTTTCCTTTAGCATGATCCGGTTCTCTATGATAAACCTTCCATCCAGAAGCCGCTCTAAAGATTCCTCCAGCTGATTCTGATCCACCTCGGTCAAAAAACCAAGCGTTCCTGTATTGATACCGAGAATCGGCAGATCCCTGTGTACCAGATCGATCGCTGCCTGAATCATCGTACCATCTCCGCCCAGTACGATCGCACACTCCGTATCCTCTGAAATTTCACCAAGATCCGTAAAATGTCTGATCCCCTTCGAATCTGACATCCTGTTATGAAGCACCTGACAGCTGCATGATCTTTCCTCCAGATAATTGCAGATCCTTTTTACGATCTGATCATTTCTGTCCTTCCCACTATTTGCAATGATGCAAAAATGTTTCATAGCGGCACTCATCCGTATTTCCTCCATTCTTATCAAAAACTCTCTTATTTCGTTTCAAATCCGAATGCTCCCTTGTAACAGCTTTCATAAACGTTATATCCGTCTATCTGTCCAAATCCTCATGTGCGTTTTTTACTGCGTTCTCTGCCCACAAATAATACTGTTCTTCTAATTTTTCTCTTTCTTCCTTTTCCAAAGCCTCATCCGGTTCCCGGGAAGAAACTTCCCCTCCGAAAGCTTCTTCCCTCTGATTTTCCAGATAAAGCAGATACTCAATATTCCCCTCCGGTCCTTTGATCGGCGAATAGTCCACAGCTAAAATTTTAAACCCGATTCCTGCTGCATACTCCATAATATGACAGAGCACTTCAAAGTGTACCTTTTTATCTTTCACAACACCTTTTTTCCCGACCTTTTCTCTGCCTGCCTCAAACTGCGGCTTCACCAGACATACCACTCTGCCATCCTCTTCTAACAGTTTTTTTACGGGAAGAAGAACCTTTTGCAGGGAAATAAATGCCACATCTATAGAAGAAAAGGCAATTTTCTCAGGGACCACATCCTCCGTCACATAACGAATATTGGTTTTTTCCAAAGAGACCACCCGCTCATCCTTTCTAAGCTTCCATGCCAGCTGATTCGTCCCCACGTCGATCGCATACACCTTTTTTGCTCCGCTTTGGAGCATACAATCCGTAAATCCCCCCGTAGAAGAACCCACATCCATGCAGATCCTGTCTTGTAAAGAAATATTCCATAATCCCATTCCCTTTTCCAGTTTATAACCGCCTCTGCTCACATACTTCATCGGGGTTCCTTTGATTTCCACAGAGACATCCTCCGGAAAAGTGCTGCCGGCCTTATCCTCTCGCTCTCCCTCTACAAACACATTTCCTGTCATAATGATTGCTTTCGCCTTTTCTCTGGTCTCAGCCAAAGCCCTCTTCACCAAAAGAACATCTAATCTGACCTTTTTCTTTTTCGGAGTATCCATAACCCACCTCTTTTGCATGTCCTATCCGTTACTGTTATGAAGTGCGGATAAGACTCTTTTTTCAATGCTCTCTGCATCGAGCCGGTATTTTTCCTTTAACTGCCTTACAGAACCATGCTCGATAAACCGATCCGGCAAAGCGACCGGTAAAACCGTAATATGCCTGGCCCCCTGATACCAGGCTGCTACCATCTGCCCAAAGCCACAGGATATCACTCCCTCCTCCATAGGTACTATCAGGGAATGTGATTTTTTCAACTCCTCTAAAGCTTTGAAGTCCAATGGTTTTGCAAAACGCATATTGACTACAGAAGCCTGTATTTTTCTCTTTTCTAAAAGCTTACTGACCTCCATCGCAGTTTCTACCATACTTCCCAGGGCCAGAAATGCGACTTTTTTCCCTTTTTTTAACCACTCTGCTTTTCCCGGCTCAATCTGCTGACGAAATTCAGGAAGCCCTGTAAAAGCCTCTCCTCTCGGATATCTGACTGCTGCCGGCAGATCCAAAGAAAAGGAAAATCTTAACATCTTCTTTAGTTCCCACGCATTTTTGGGTGCCATGACGACTATATCCGGTATCTGCAATAAAAAGGAAAGATCAAAAATTCCCTGATGTGTCTTTCCATCACTTCCCACCAGACCTGCCCGGTCTATCACAAACGTCACAGGCAAACGGTTCATACATACATCATGCAGGATCTGGTCATAGGCACGCTGCAAAAAGGTAGAGTAAATGGCCACCACAGGATGCAGCCCTCCTGCTGCCTGTCCCGCTGCAAAGGTCACGGCATACTCCTCCGCGATTCCAACATCGAAAAATCTCTCCGGATATTTCTTCGCAAAATCAGCCAATCCGGTTCCTGTCGGCATCGCCGCGGAAATTGCCGTAATCTTTTCATCCTCTCCCGCCGCCTCTATAATCGTATCACTAAAAATCTGCGTGTAGGACGGACCGGAATTCTCTATGCGTTTTGGCTTTCCATCCCGTATATAGAACGGTGCCACTCCATGAAATGCCGCCGGATCCTTCCATGCCGGAAGATAGCCTTTTCCCTTTTGCGTCACCACATGCACCAGTACCGCCTTATTCATTTTTTTAGCACTTTGAAAGACCTTGGTCATCTGTCTGATATCATGTCCGTTGATCGGACCGATATAGGTAAGGCCCATATCCTCAAAAAGCATTCCCGGTATGAGAATCCGCTTAAATACATCCTTCGCCGAACGGATCTGATCTGCTAACACATTACCAATACGCGGCATTTTCTGCAGCATTTTCTCTACTTCTTCTTTTAGCCCCGTATAATTTGTATTTGTGCGGATCTCTCCCAAATACCTTGACATCCCCCCGACATTTTTAGAAATCGACATCTGATTGTCATTTAAAACAATGATAAGATTCGACTTTAACCTTGCTGCATTATTCAGTGCCTCATATGCCAGTCCCCCGGACAATGCCCCGTCTCCAATAACAGCAATGATCGTATTATCTTCCTTTTTTAAATCTCTCGCCTTCGCCAGTCCTAAAGCGATTCCGATCGACGTAGAGCTATGACCGGTATCCACCACATCACAATCGCTTTCTATGTGCCTTGGAAATCCACTCATCCCCCCGTATTGCCTAAGCGTCCTGAAACCATCCTTTCTGCCGGTCAAAAGCTTATGGGTATAGGACTGATGCCCCACATCCCAGATGATTTTATCCTTCGGCAGATCTACACACAGATGTAACGCCATGGTAAGCTCTACCACTCCCAGGTTCGAAGATAAATGTCCGCCTGTCCGACTGATATTCTGTACCAAAAAACGTCTGATTTCTTTTGCAAGCCTTCCATAATCC
>JAFVAA010000487.1 GCA_017476305.1 Lachnospiraceae bacterium | reverse complement strand
CTTCTGTCATAACCCGGACATATTTCTTCTTTCCGCGCCGGATGATAATTCCTTCTTTTGTAAATTCCTCTTTTCTTACCAGACGTCTCGCATCCTTCTCAATTTCCCCGCCAAAGGTAACGCCGCCCTGCTCCACATTCCTTCTGGCATCCTTATTGGAGGCAGCGAGTCCTGCCTTTACCATCAGGCGCAAAAGACCAATCTCGCCATTTTCAAAATCCCCGTCCGTAAGGACCACCTCCGGCATATTTTCAGCGCTGCCGCCGCCAGAAAACAATGCTCTCGCTGCCTCCTTCGCCTTCTCTGCCTCCTCTTCCCCATGCACCAGCTTCGTAAGCTCAAACGCAAGGATTTCCTTTGCTTTATTTAATTCGCTTCCCTCCCACTTGTCCATCTCATCGATCTCCTCCAGGGGCAGAAAAGTAAGCATGCGGATACACTTCAACACATCACTGTCACTCACATTTCTCCAATATTGATAAAAATCAAAGGGACTCGTCTTCTCCGGATCCAGCCATACGGCACCGGACTGTGTTTTTCCCATTTTTTTGCCCTCTGAGGTCAAAAGCAGATTAATGGTCATCGCATAAGCATCTTTTCCGAGCTTCCTGCGGATCAGCTCTGTACCGCCAAGCATATTGCTCCACTGGTCATCTCCTCCGAACTGAATATTGCAGCCATATTCCTGAAAGAGCTTATAAAAGTCATAGCTCTGCATGATCATATAGTTGAACTCCAAAAAGCTGAGTCCCCTTTCCATCCGCTGCTTATAGCACTCTGCAGTAAGCATACGGTTGACAGAAAAATGCGGTCCCACCTCTCTTAAAAGCTCCACATAATTCAGATTCAAAAGCCAGTCCGCATTATTCACGAGAAGTGCCTTATCCTCAGAGAAATCAATAAAACGGCTCATCTGTTTTTTAAAGCATTCCACATTATGTTCTATCGTTTCTTTCGTAAGCATCTGGCGCATATCTGTCTTTCCGGACGGATCACCGATCATTCCTGTGCCGCCGCCTAAAAGAGCAATCGGCTTATTCCCTGCCATCTGAAGCCTCTTCATCAGACAAAGTGCCATGAAATGCCCTACATGCAGACTGTCTGCAGTCGGATCAAAACCGATGTAGAACACCGCTCTTCCTTCATTAATGAGCTTTCTGATCTCCTCCTCATCCGTCACCTGGGCAATCAGCCCTCTCGCTACCAGTTCATCATATATCTCCATCTTTCCTTTCCTCCCTGCTATTTTTGTCAATCATAGCGAAAAATCTGTTTTTTGTCAATTTTTTGGAAAGGTTTGCAGTTCTTTCTTTCCCTTTTTATGAAAATGTGTTATAATCATTCGGTAGAGGATTTTTTTCTTATGCACAATGCACAAAAACCGCGTGCATCGCATAAAACACATACATCGTACAAATACAAGTATCGTAAAGGGAGAGAATCATATGAAAGTATTTATTGTTGGTAAATACAACACCTTTGTCAATGAGCTGATCAAAAAACTGGATAAAGAAAATGACAAGATCTACGTCCTTACCGGTGAGAAGTACTCCGGTTCCAAACCGCACCGTGTATTTGAACAATACATCTTTTCCTATTCCGGCGATAGTATTATAGAGGTCTTAGACAGCGTGCGTCCCGATGTCGTAATCTTTACCGGTGCCTATGATACGAATTATCAGTGGCAGAACATCCGAAGCGAATCCATGCATTATATGTCAGGGCTCATTAACCTCATCATGTCCTCTGAAATGCATAAGATCAAGCACTTTATTTATCTCTCCTCCAACCAGGTTTTTGAAACACATTCTGCCGATCCGATCACTCCGGATGCAAAAACTACGGCGACCGATTACACCGGGTTGGCAATCGCCCAGGGCGAAGAGCTCTGCCGTATGTTCAATGAAACCACAGAAATTGATATCACGATTGTACGTATTGATAATATGTATAAATTTCCAAAGGATCTGGATGAAATCACGGATATCTGCAGCGTACTCTGTTTAGAAGCTGTCCAGAAGGGGAAAGTGACGGTAAATAACAATACCTCTTTTTCCATGATTCACGTAAATGATGTCATCTTCGGCTTATATGAACTGATCCACAGTAAAGAACGCAAGTCCATGATCTATCACCTCACCTCCGGAAATGAGATTTCAGGACTTGATATCGCTCATATGATTCAGGCTGCCGATAATGCCATCGCAATCGAAGACGATACTTCCGGAAAGAAGCGGCAGATTTTATTAGACGGAAATGCATTTAATGAAGAATTTCATTTTAAAGTATTTAACCAATACGATAAAATGATTCCTCAAATCTATAAAAAAATGAAAAAGAACAGAAAGGCCTATCTCGGCAAAAAGAAGCGGGACGCCGAAAAGGAAGGTCTCATAAAGCGTCTGAAGGCACTTCTTTTAGCGATTATACCTTTCCTCGAAAATATCATCATTTTCATACCGGTCTTTATGATCAATAACCGTTCCGTGGGAAGTGAATATTTCAGCAAGCTGGATTTTTTTCTTTTATATGTCCTTTTATTTGCAGGAATCTATGGAACGAAGCAGGCGATCTTCTCTGCTACCCTCAGTGTGATCGGTTATTGCTTCAGACAGCTCTATAACCGTACCGGGATCGATCTTTTAATCGATTACAATACATATTTGTGGATCGCGCAGCTCTTTGTGATCGCCATGGCAGTCGGACGTCTTCGCGATGGCACAAAGGCTATCGCGGATGAAAAGGATGAAGAGATTGCTTTCATCAACGGTCAGTTGGAAGATCTGGTAAACATCAATGACAGTAACAACCGTATTAAGAACCTCTACCAGAACCGTATTCTTGACTACGATGACAGTCTGGTGAAGATTTACAGCATCACCTCCGAGCTTGACACTTTGGAAGCCGGTGCCGTACTCTTTTACGCTGCCGACATCATTGGACAGATTTTAGGAACAAAGGATGTAGCCATCTACCAGGTTGCAAATGCAGATTATTGCCGTTTATTCTCTGCCACCTCAAATGAAGCAAAGAAGCTCGGAAAATCTGTAAAATATTCTGCCATGACGGAAATGATGCAGGCGATCAATAATCATCAGGTCTATGTAAATAAAACGATGAACGACGATTATCCACTGATGGCAAGTGCCATTTACCGAAGCGATGAAGTCATCGAGCTGATCATGCTCTGGGGACTTCCGATGGAAAGCATGACACTTTATCAGTGCAACCTTTTGACCGTACTTGGTTATATGATCTATAACTCCGTAGAAAGAGCAGACCGCTATCTGGATGCACTGGCAAATACCCGTTTCATTCCTGAAACAAAGATTTTGACGATGGATGCCTTTGAAGAGCTTCATTCCACCTATCAGGATGCGCTGGAGCATGGTTTTACAGAATACACGGTACTCGCCACTTCCTCACAGCGGCGGATGAGCTACAGGGAATGGAGCCAGGTTCTTTCCTCGAAGCTCCGTTTATCCGACTATATTGGGATCAATAAAGAGGGACAGGTATGTATTCTCCTCACGAACTCCAATGTAACGGATGCCGGCTTCATCATCAACCGTTTTCAGGAAATGGGCATCATTTGTACACTGATTTAAATTTTGGGGGAGGCTTGCATATGACGGAAACACAGGAAATCATCCTTTTTATATCGATCCTTGTGGTAAATACCCTTATTTCCATCATTTATTATCTGCGAGGCGTCGCGAATCATAAGAAAGACGAGGGCTCCAGAAAATATCTGATTCTTGCCATTTTTATGTTCTTCTGTCCGGTAGCAGGTCCCATCTTTTTGGCGATGGGGACCTTAGGCTATTACCTGTTTTTTGACAGTGATATCGATCTGGCTGCGATCACTTTTTCGAAGGAACGTGTCGATGTACTGGAGCGTCCGGATGAAGAATCTGAAATGAATCTGGTGCCTATGGAGGAAGCCATCATGATCGAAGATAAGGAAAGCTTACGTCAGCTTCTCCTGACAGTACTTCGTGGTGATATGTCCAAATCGATCAATGCTGTGACAAAAGCTTTGAACAGCTCGGATTCCGAGGCTTCCCACTACGCCGCTTCTGCTATTATGGATATTACTGCGGAGTTCCAAAAGACCATTCAGAAATTTCAGGCACAGCTTACAGAAACCCCCCAGGATCTGTAAGTCAACCAGCTTTATATCGAGTACCTGATCAAGATGCTGAGCACGAACTTCCTGTCCGATATGGAGCTGAAGACCTATGTGTATGAACTGCAGCATGTGTGTATCGCTTTTTATGAACACACCCCTTCCGGTATGAAGGTGGAATACATGTCAGGTCTTATCAATCTGTTAGCAAAAATCGGAGATCTGCAGGCAGCAGAACCCTGGCTTGACCGGATTCAGAAAGATTATCCGGATGATATGGAAATGTACCGGTGTGTTCTGCACTTTTACTATGAAACCAAAAATAAAATAAAGTTTTTCGAACTATTAACTGCCCTAAAGCAGTCAGACATTACGATCGACAAGGATTTACTGGAATTGATCCGTATTTTCAGCTAAAGAGCCATTTTCCCCGATTCCGGCAAGTGGCAAAAGGCTTTGTCCGATCTCCATATTTCCCGGCCAGAAAAGCACAGAAAGGAGGAATGTACCATGTCTATGGAAATCACAACGGTCATCGAATTGATACAAGTACTGCTTGTATACCTTTCCTGCTGCTTTTTCATTCCTCATATTGTGTTGAACAAACATCTGAAGGGAAAAATCCTGTCCGAACGTTTTTTACTCTGTCTGATCATCAGCAACTTTTATATCATAAATATCGTATTTATCATTTTCCTGTTTCATCTTCCGAAGAACAGGATGATGTTCAGCCTGCTTACGATCATACCGGCCGCAGTTGCATGGCAGCGTATCAACCGGCCAAATATCCGACACTTTTTCGCATTGATTTCCGTGTCCTTTTCCAGACTGATGCTTGGAGAAGCAAAGATCAGGACCATATGGGGAGCCCTGTCTGCCAGACCAAGGATCGTGATCCGCAATCTGTTCCGCTCCATCATTCAGCATTTGAAAAAACATATCGTAGAATGGTGCCTGTACCTGTTCCTGATGGGATATAATATATGGTATTACAGCTATGGCTCGATTCATAAATACATATACGGTGCATCTGATATCGTAGTTCACCACCTTTGGATTCATCAAATGGACGACGGCAATATTTTTTCCAATGGCATTTATCCATTCGGTTTTCACAATGTCATTTTTTTCATGCACCGTATTTTCGGGCTTAGAATCGTAAGCATCCTGCGGACCTTTGGGACGGTGGAGGCACTTTTTATTTTTTCGATGATTTACGTACTGCTGAGAAAACTTTGCCATTCAAAAATAATTCCACTGCTTGGCATTTACTTTTTCACCATACCAAATTTTTACAATTTTCAGGGAACCATGCGATACCAATGGGCACTTCCACAGGAATATGCGATACTTTTCCTCTATCCATGTGCCTATTTTCTGATCCAATACTTCGAGCGAAAGCGAAAGGAGTTAAATACAGAAAAACTAATGCTGGAAAAAAATCTCCTATATACCTGGCTGCCGAAGTATCATTTACTTCCAAGCACCAGAAGCCTGATTTTTTTCGGTATCAGCTTTTCCCTGACACTTGCCGTTCATTTTTACATCACGATCATCGCAGTGCTTCTGTGCTTTGCGATTGCCATAGCCTATCTTCCGACTGTTCTGCACTACCGCTACTTCTTCTCTATCGCCCTGGCAGGGCTGCTAAGTATATGCGTAGCTGTTCTTCCCATGCTGGTCGGTTATGCAGAGGGACACGGTCTGGAAGGATCACTTTATTGGGCCATGAGCGTCATGTCTCCTGAAGACCAGACCACGGACGAAAATCCGGAGTCGGAAGATACGGAGACAGAAAATGACGAAGAGAAAAGTGCCGATGGAAAAAGCACGGAAACGGAGCGTTCAGGGGGAGAAATTAAGAATGCCGG
>JAFVAA010000486.1 GCA_017476305.1 Lachnospiraceae bacterium | reverse complement strand
TGATAGATCGTTCCTGCCGCATCCGACAAAAACGACTTATCTTCTGCAATTTCTTCCTTCTTAGAACCGCATCCAACAAGCATGGATACAGCCAAAATACATGCAATAAACGCCAACCATCTCTTCTTCATTCGTTTTTCCTCCTTCCATTTGGGTTTCTATAAGTATGGCGGATTCTGTTTGCTTTCTTTCCTTAATTGTATCAATTAAGGTCTGCTTAAGGAATAGGTGCTAAAATGATTTGGTTATATTGATCATTTTCTCGCATACGGAAGGTTTCTATGGAAAAGACTGGGTCAAACACACTGACGATGACAATCCGAATTCCTGCTTCCTTAAGGGATTCATATACGAAATGGTCTGCAGAAACAGGCACTAGCCGGAACAGGCTTATTAACCTTGCCTTAAGCTATGGACTCGAGCACATTGTCATCGCAGATAAATCTGCTGAAGCTGATACAAACAACGACAACTAAATTTTCTGTAAGCTTAGCGCCTCCTGCCGTTTCCAGATCTCCTATCTTCCGGATAGGGAGCATTCTCCGGAATGTACCAACGACTTCCGAGCTTGTAGGCTCCTTTGAGCCTTCCGTTCTGGCAGTGTACTTTGATCATCGCCGCACTCATCTTATGCCTCTTTCCGTATTCGGTGGTACTTAAGTATTTCGGCCCTTCCTGCACTTTCCCTTCTGGCAGCAGGCTTAAGAAGGCTGTGAGATCATAGATGACGAGGGCTCCGTCACCAGTCACAGTGCAGACTTTATCGGATCCGGAATCTTCCGCCACACCAAGTCTTTTCAGCTCCTGAAGCACATTTCCTGCATTCACAATTCTTTCTTTTCCATTGGAATCAAAAGATACCACTTCACCGCCGTTCTTTAAAATAGTATTAGTCATATAGTTCTCCTTTCTGACTTTCAAGTCTTAGAAATTAATTTATTTGCTTCGTTAATTGAACTATACCTGATTCGATATGCCGAATGGCAACAAAAAAGTGCACAAACTTTTAGGTCCACTTTTGTTATCTCTGCACTAGTATTACTTAATTTGCATTGATTGACCTTTTTTAATTTTCTTGTCTTCCCTTTTCTGATATTCTTTTGATTTCCTTTATTTCTCCATGCTTTGTCATTTTCTTTTTATCTCCAGAGCTAGCCTATTTATAGGAAGAAATACAGTTTTTGTGCAGAGAAGTATTCAGGTGCCATTTTAAGGTAACCTTATGCAAGATAGAGAACTTGCAAATGGAGGTGTACCTTGAATTGTAATGTCATTTCTGATCCCTGGATCAAAGTAAGAACAATAGTTGGAACAGAAGAAACCGTAGGAGTTAGAGAATGTCTGCTGCGCGCGCAGGAAATTGAAACACTTCTTCCTCCCGGGAGGATCGCTATGCAGGAATTTGCTATTTACCTTTTCCTGATTGCATTTATTGCAGACTGCTATAAGCCTGCAGACGATATCGACATTCTGGACATGCATGAGGCTGGAAAGTTTGATGCAGGCCTTCTAGATGAATACATCCGATCATGCGGGGACGTTTTCGAAATTTTTAATGAAAAGTCTCCTTTCATGCAGTGTCCCGTGGATCAGCTTCCTAAAAAAGTTGGAACGGTGAATGTATCCAAATTGAGTCCTGCATTTAAGTCAGGCAATAACGATATGTTCTTCGGCATTAATCCTGCACTGGTAAACCAGGAAAGCCATTACGAAGACACGCAGAAAATGGATATCTCTGATTATATTTCCACGATTATGATGAGTCACATTGCCGCTGTGGCATCAGGACAAGGTTACTCTTCTGCTATTACAACAGCCGGACAGCCGCCGGTCTATTTTTTAAACAAGGGGAAGACTCTGTTTGATACCATCTGTGCCTCAATAGATGCCACGGAAGAAGCCGATGTCCCCATGTGGCGGCGTAAAACATATCTATGGGACATTACAAAAGAGCCTGATATCGGGTGGTTGTCCTTAGCCTTTTATCCTGTCAGATATATTGCACCCGCTGAAAGTGCATATGACGGTCACGTGATCCGAACAGTCAGGTACGGAGGAGT